>JBAUFP010000082.1:0-1901 GCA_049679205.1 bacterium
AAATATATCTGAAACCTACCCGCCCGATCATGGGCAGCTGTTCTCTTAAAGGAATATCATAATTGAAGGTTGTGCCGATCGATATTACATCCTTGTTCAGCTCAACGGCAGATCCGGCCACGTATGCAAACAACCTAGTCATATCGCTCCAGGTCCGTTTTACTGTTGCCTATCAGGATCTCTGGCTTTTTTCAAACACATTATTAGAATCATTTAGCTCTCGCTTTGAAATCACTGAGCGCCGCACGGCTCTTCCTCATTAATATCTCAGAGTGCCCCTGTACAATATAATTTCTTAGTTCACCAATGATTTCGTATCCCAGGCTTTTATATAACTGCCTGGCACCAACGTTAAAGGAAGAAACACAAATGAATATGTTAGGGTGTTCAGTGAAAATGCGCCCCTCCAGGTATTTCATGAATGCTTTACCAATCCCACGATTTCTAAACTGGGGCTTAATCACAATACTTTGTACATAGCCGACGAAAGCACCCCGCAACTTTATAACAGCAAAGCCAATCATTTCGCTACCCGATTGCGCGAGATGCACTTCGCTTGTTTCATCCTCGATGATTTCAATGACATCATCATATTGTCGTTTCAGAGTGATCCAAGGTTCAGAGTTCGACATGAGCACTGCACATTCGCGAATCATATGTTCATTACGCTTGTCTAAGCGTGAGAAAACGATACTCTCCGATTCCATATCACATCTATTCATAAGGTGGCAAATAGGTAAAAGAGACCTCAGCACCACCTGTGTTTTCAACACCACCAGTTGATCTATATAATTCCATTGCTGCTACGTTGGATTTATCCGCTGAAACCCACATCTTCATTATCTTCTTTTGGCGGCATATCTCTTTCAACTGGCTGATCAGTTCCCTACCTATACCCTGATGTCGGTATTTCTCACCAACCACGATTTCGTAGAATAACATCATATCTTGCTCCCGATCGACCCTCATCAGGCGGTAAGCTAAAACAAAGCCAACCGGTTCTTTGTCAATTATCGCTACCAGCAAATAGTTTCCGTCACATCTCAAGAAATGTTCAAGATATTCTGAATTAAGTTTGTCCTTAACATCCAGCGGGGTTTCTGTTTTCAACCGGTTGATTGCTTGCCGTGCAAGAATCTCGTCACCGATGCCTAATCTCTTCACCAGCATGGTTTGTTACCGCCGTACTATCAAGTTCAGAGTTTTATGCGTCAAGGCGCGTGTTCAAATGGTGAGTTCCCGGCCGCGATTAAAGGCCGCGATGTTCAGATCTACGAACTTTTCTTTAACGTTATCGCTTATTGCTTTTGCCCAAGATTCTTCTTTGAAATCAAGGAAAGTTGAAAGAACACCCAGAAGTATTATATTGACGACACGGATATTACCAAGTTCCAGGGCCATATTCGCCGCGTTGACAAAGTGCGTCTTGCCTAACTTGCTCAACTTCTGGTCGATATTTTCTGGGTATCGTGCCTGGCCGATCAGTACACTCATCGGAGGTATTTCTCGGTTGTCAACAATGATCTGACCGGTCCTTTTCAAGTAATATATGTAGCGTAAAGCCTCTAATTTCTCAAACGCTAAAATATAATCGCTCGTGCCTTCCTCAATCAATGGTGAATAGACCTTTTTACCAAAGCGTACGTGAGTAATTACGCTTCCCCCACGTTGCGCCATGCCGTGCACCTCGCTTTTCTTGACGTCCAGACCCTCCAGGAAAGCGGTATGACACAGAACATCCGAAGCCAGTATGATACCCTGACCGCCTACGCCACAGATTACGATATTTGTGCTATCCGCCTTTTTCTTACGCATCAGGCTCTCCGTTTCGCACAATTGCATTGCGTTGGCACAGCTGTACACACAAGCCGCAGCCGACGCAAAGTGCTTCGTCCACAACG
>JBAUFP010000083.1:0-2679 GCA_049679205.1 bacterium
AAACATGGCTGATTGGTGTATTTCCAAAAAGCGTTACTGGGGACTCGCTTTGCCGATATGGAAGTGCGAATGTGGACATTTCATGATAATCGGTGGACGCGATGAATTAAGAGAAAAGGGAACTGCCGGCTGGCAGGAATTTGAGGGTCATGCGCCCCATCGCCCGTGGATCGATGAGATAAAAATTGAGTGCGAAAAATGTGGTAGACCGGTTACGCGCATTCCCGATGTTGGTAATCCCTGGCTCGATGCCGGGATTGTACCCTATTCGACGATCCGGCCACCCGATAACATGTACGATCTCACTAATGGCTATCCGCATGATAAATCTTACTGGCAGGAATGGTTTCCGGCTGATTTGATCACGGAGAACTTTCCCGGACAATTCAGGAACTGGTTTTATGCAATCTTGACCATGAGTACGGTACTCGAGAACAAACCGCCTTTCCGGGTACTGCACAGTTATGCTTCACTCCGTGACGAGCACGGGCAGGAAATGCACAAGAGTAAGGGTAATGCTATCTGGTCGGACGACGCCGCGGAAAAGGTGGGTGCGGATGTCATGCGCTGGATGTTCGCCAAGCACAATCCGGTCCTGAATCTGAATTTCGGTTACGGCCACGCCGCGGAGATAAAGAGAAATTTACTGACGCTATGGAATATCTATTCATTCTTTGTGACCTATGCTAATATCGACGAATTCAATCCCGGGGACAAAAAAATAGATACCCGGCAGCTCACCAAACTGGATCGCTGGATCCGCTCGCGCACTAATTCTTTGATCGCACAGTGCGATAAGCTATATGATAGCTATGACACTGCCGCCATTGTCAAGCTGACCGAAGATTATTTTGATGATCTTTCTAACTGGTATGTGCGGCGTAACCGCCGGAGATTCTGGAAATCAGAGAGTGATGAAGACAAGCTCACTGCTTATCTGGTTCTTTATGAATGCCTGGTCCAATTGATAGAACTGGTTGCCGCGATCATGCCTTTCTTGACTGAAGAAATGTACCAGAACCTTGTACTGCAGGTAAATAAGGATGCAGCGCAAAGCATTCATCTTTGCGATTTTCCATTGTCTAGCCCCGGGCTCATCGACGAGAAACTGGAAAAGGAAGTGGCTCTGACCAGAACCATAGTCTCGCTTGGCCGTTCCGCGCGGAGCAAGGCGAATATCAAGATCCGACAGCCTTTAAGCGAAATGATTGTGAGCATTCCTGAGGATGATCTTCAGATTTCTGAAGATGATAAGGCGATCGTTCTGGAAGAGTTGAATATAAGGCAATTGAAAGAAGTCGAAAGGAACAAGCTGGATGAATTATCAGAACTAAAGGTGACTCCCCGGTTTGATCAACTCGGTCCCAGGTTCGGCAAGGATGCAGGCAAAGTTGCCAAGATGATAAAATCTTTAAGGCAGGATGATATCCATAAACTCATGAAAGGCGTTTCCCTGAAAAAAGAGGTTGGGGGGAATTCTCTGGAAATAACCTCGGATGATGTCGACGTGAAGAAAACCGAAAAAACCGGTTGGGCGATAGCGAGCGATGGCGAGTTAGGGGTCGGCGTTAACACGACCGTGACCGAAGAACTCAAGAGCGAAGGTTTAGTGCGGGAGCTCATTCATAAAATTCAGCTCATGCGCAAGGAGGCAGATTTCAATCTGACCGACCGGATCAAAATCTATTATGAAACCGAGCCTGAACTCGGTGAAGCAATAGAGATGAACCTTCAATACCTGAAGACGGAAACACTCGCGGTCGAGGTATCCGAGGGAATTAAACCCGGTGAGACACAAAATTCGTTAAATATCAATGGCATTAGAACGAAAATAGCACTGCAGAGAGTAAGATCGGCATAAATACCCTGCTAGCCTTTTATATAAAGCCCCTGTATTGACATTAAACTACTTTAGGCTATAATTGTCGAAATAAATAGCATAGGGGGTTTTGTGAAAAAGCTATTTTTATTCATTTTGGTGTTCCCGATCACAGCCATGGCCGCAAATGTTTTGGTCTGGAATTTCGACCCATTAGACCGTTTTTATGACGCCGAAGTTGGAGATTCGGTTGATTGTGTTTATTGGCTCGAACAAACTCTGGCGGCAAATGGACATACCTTCAATACAGACGTTAACCTGCCACTGGATCTGAGCAGTTACGATGTTGTTTTCGTGACCCTCGGCTGGTACCGGTGTTGAGGAGACAATTCACTGATTGCTCCGGGTGAGCAAACTCGTCTTGTCAATTTTCTGCATAACGGCAAAAGCGTGTATATAGAGGGTCCGGATTTCGGATCAGCCAATTACACGGGAGAGCTATATGGAATGTTCGGTTGCACTTTTATCGATCACGGCACGTCTTCGTCGTTCGGTAATGTGATCTCAGTTGAGGGCCAGGACGGTTCGATTGCTCAAGGCGCGAACTATGATTATTTGTATCAAGAAGGCCCGGATAATTTCGTTGATGAGATCGGAGAGAACGGCGGTACAATGATCTTTAAATCACAGGAGAGCAAAGGCCGCGCAGTATGTTATAGCGGTCTTACCGACAACTATCGGGCGATCCACTCAGCCTTTATCTTTGGCGCATTGAGGAACGGCACGAACACGAAAGCAGAGTTGATGACCAGATATATGGAGTACTTTGCAGAACTAACCGGGATTGAAGAATATGGTTC
>JBAUFP010000084.1:0-2401 GCA_049679205.1 bacterium
GCGCTGTCTTGTTGTATTCAACCAGAACGTCCACAACCCGTTTGGTCTGATAGCCAAGATATGAAACCTCGACCGTATAGCTACCGGCCGGAGCGTTAAGAATAAAGAAATTGCCGTCGGCGTCGGTGGCCGCTCCCATCTCTGTATTTGCGATGACGACATTTGCATATTGGATTGGCTCTCGTGTCTTTTCGTCAATGACGTTTCCCTGAATTTTTCCAGTGACGCTACTAAATAATACTATGCTGAACAACAAGCTGCACATATCCCTTCCCCAGAATTATAAACATACTGACCAAATAGTCAAGAACTCATAGGAATCGCTAGTAGCTGACTGCAAAACCAATCCGCGCCCGGCGCGGCGCGCTGTAGGCATTGACCCAGTCGTCAGTTGCTTCGATCAGCCCCCGGAAGGCAACATAGTGCTCGAACGGAATGATTAGTCCGTCATGATTGAGATCTGCGGCCGGATGATAATAGTCATTGGTGAAAGGCAAATAATCATGGAAATGCCATGGTTTTATTCTTTCAACTGGAAACATGGTGCCGTGAGGGGTAACTTCGTTCCGCACATCTAGAACGTTTAAGATCTCGAAATTAATGTTTAAGGCGATAGGTCCTAACCTGAGCGATTTTGACAGCACACAATCAAGTTGCTTTTGAGTGGGGAGATTCATGATATTTCTTTCATCATACTTACCTTCTGGTCCGGGCGGTGTATAGGGGAAGCCATTGCCAAAATATCCAAAGAGATGTAACCTTGTGTCAAATGGTAGGTGAATGGAGCCCTGGATAAAAATCCTGTGTCTTTGATCAAAATCGAGGTAATACATATCAACCGGCTGAGTGAGTGCCGTATCTGAGTACTCGCCTGCATACGAACTCGTTCCTTTTGTCCAAGAAAGCGTGTATGATATCTTTCCATTGAATGTTCCGTTTCTGAATTCGAGAATGGTCTCAATTCCTTTCACGTTTGCGTATTCGATGTTGTCATACAAATAATAATCATTGGACGGCGGCAAGGAAACGTATCTGGTACCGATGAGGTCGGTGACATCTTTGTAGAATGCGTTGACCGTAGTGCTCACATTAGTGTTTAAGGCGGCCCCCTGTAGCCCGATTTCATAGCTATTTGTTTGCTCTGGCTTAAGGTCAGGGTTGCCTACGTTCGGTAAGTACTTGTACAGATAAGATGGAAAAGGTAGGAGATTATAGTATCCGTACATGTGGTCATAAAGGGGTCGCTGAGTGTATCTGCCCACATTGGCACGGAAGATGAAATCTTCAGTTACTTGAACCGAAAAGCCAATGCGTGGTGAAAATATGCCTTTTGGCTGAACCCCTGCAATATCACTCGAAAAATGATCATACCGGCATCCGATTTTTGCATACAACCCTTTATAATCAATATTATCCTGGATATAAATCGCGAATTCATCTGGTTGGTAATGATATTGATCGACAACCTGATGAGCTGAATCACTTACGTAGTAAGTGAAGTTATCAATATCCTGATAGGCATACTCAAAGCCTGCTTTTGC
Organism: bacterium; assembly: GCA_049679205.1. GTDB lineage: Bacteria > Hydrothermota > Tepidihabitantia > SM23-42 > SM23-42 > SM23-42. The sequence goes on from JBAUFP010000084.1 coordinate 1,542, forward strand.
TTCGTGATATTGGTGAAGCTGGATATTAGCATGTGCTCTTGCGCTCAGAATCGTTGATGATTTGTCTTGGTATTCAGGATAATCACCCCTGCATATCACAGCATAATATGTTGTCCCAAAAGGGTTGTTATTACTTGCTAATGGCCACTCGAGGGTCTGGAAGTCGCGAAAAACAAAATCGTCAAATATACCAATATTGCCTTCTTCGCGCACTCCGTAGATCCGACGCGTGTGCAACCGACTAAAGTCTAGACTGAAAAATTTGCGCGGGTCGTGCAGATAACTTACCATCAATGTTTGCAGGTTTCCTTTTCTCATATCGGAACGATAATGATCAAGATGGAACTTATAGAAAAGTTTTTCGTTAGAATAGCGATCAAACTGGGTCTGCGATCCAGCCCCACTGATAAGTAGTTTCAGCTTGCTGGAAAGTGAGTAGAATAACTTGCCGTATAATGAGTAATCCTGGCGTTCCTTATGGGGTAATTGGTATAGGCGTGGATCCCAGTCATTGGTGCGCATCGCATCGAATGATAGGTAACCTTTGAACTTTCTGGATACGGGCAAATGAATTGAAGATTGAATGTTTTCGTAACCGAAATCATAGTATGTGGGCATGATCTTTTCGGTCTTGCCGTATGCCTTGATCCTTAGATTGTCGGCGGGATGGGCAGTTATCATGTTGATGATGCCGGACATCGCCCTTCCGTATTCAACATCGAATCCGCCGGGCAAGAAAATTATTTCGTCAACAACTCCCTTGGAAAGTGCTATCGCCGGGTCGCCGGTCTGGGGGTCAATGATCGAAACATTATCGATCATGTACTGGACCTCGGTTGCCCGGCCGCCCCGCACGTGGA
>JBAUFP010000085.1:0-1977 GCA_049679205.1 bacterium
GTACAAAAGAGTACTGAATAGAAGTGATTTAATGGATGCTCTCGCGCTGATCAGGATGAAAAGAGGTGAAAAGGCATGAGAAACATATCATGGAATTGATCGAAAGAGAATTACGTGGTGAAGTAGCCCTACTAAAGCTGAATCGCAGCGTGACGAATTCCATTAATTTGGAACTGATCAATGATCTATCTGGACGCGTTAAGATGGCCAAAGATGACAAGGAGATCGCTGGTGTTGTGCTATCCAGTGCAAACGACAAATTTTTTTCCATTGGTTTTGATATTCCGGCATTAATAGAATTGGACAAGACAAATTTCAGGGAATTCTACCTGGCTTTTAACCGGCTGTGCAATGATCTGTACATCTTCCCCAAACCTTTGATTGCGGCAATTACCGGCCATGCCGTAGCCGGAGGCTGCATTCTCACCCTGTGTTGCGATTACCGCTTCATTGCCGAGGGCAAGAAATTGATGGGGCTCAATGAGATCAAGCTCGGCGTGCCGCTACCGTATCCAGCAGATCGTATTCTGCGGCAGATCGTTGATGACCGCGCCGCACGTAGGATCCTGGACACGGGTGATTTTTTTCCGCCTGAAGAGACCCTCGCAATGGGTCTCGTGGATGAAGTGATACCGCTCGAACAAGTGGTGAAGAAGGCCGTTGAAAAGGTGGTAGCCATACAATCTTGCTCACTAGATGCGTTCACGGTAATTAAGCGTAACCGTATCGAGAAAGTTGAGGCTGAGATACATGCCAATCTTGCAGTAAAAGAAAAAATATTCATTGAGATGTGGTACAATGATGAGACACGCAAGAAATTGAAGGCAGCGCTGGAGAAATTTTGATGAAGCGGTTTTTCAGCTTGGCCTTGTAGAATCACTGGGGACAGGCATAACATTTTTTGCGTTTTTCACATATGTGACCCCATTGCGACTTGACACTGTAGCATGATTCCATATAATAAACATTATTAGGCAAACAAGGGAGGATAAAGTGAAGAAACATTTCTTCGTGCTTTTGTGTGTTATCATAAGCATTGTGGCGTGCACGACCGAGAAGGACTATGATTACGAACTAGAAAGAACAGAGACCCGCACGTGGCCGGCTGCCGGTATCAACGGGATCAATGCAGCTACGGTCAATGGCGCGATTTCTGTAGCAGCTACTCTGGATACATTAATTATAGCTGATATCACACGCGGTTGCCGTGGTGAAGATTCCTTGGACGCTGAAGACCATATTGATGATATTGTGGTTACTGATAACATTGCCACCGGTCAGCTCAATCTTGAAGCAGATATGCCTGACGATGATCCAGATCGTAGTTATCGGGCCGATTTTGATATGACAGCCCCTGCAGCGATATTTGTTGATCTCGCCACAGTTAATGGTGAGGTGCTCATCCAGAATATGACTGGGGGAGCTAGAGTTCGTATTACCAACGGCGCGGTCACGACCGAAAACCTGAGGGGCGGTATCGATGTTGCGACCGTAAACGGAGCTATGAATTGTGATATGGAAGAGCTTGCGGCGAATCAATCGGCTCTTCTTACAACGACGAACGGCGAAGTTACACTACTCTTACCATCGGATGTGGTCGCCGAATTTGATGCTATCACAACCAACGGTGAAGTCATGGTCACGGGTTTTGGTTTAGTGACCTACACCACGAATCAAACGAGTCATAAGGCAGGTACTATTGGTAGTGGTGGCGGAAGTGCCACAATTGATATAACCGTTGTCAACGGTAATATTACCATACAGGCGCGTTAGAGGGTCATATTGGAGATATTTTAGCCTAGCACACTGCAGCTATACATATTGAGGGAGAAATGGGGTCAGGTATCTGACCTCATTGCAGTTTAAACCTGATAGTCTATTCGGTAGTCAAATTCAGTGGGAACTTAGACGCAAGTTTTTGGTGATCGAACATGTCCAAAATAGCAGACAGATCTTTCGAGCCCATATACCATGACC
>JBAUFP010000086.1:0-10179 GCA_049679205.1 bacterium
CACCTCTACAATTCTCGCAGCTACGATATTTTACGGCACTTTCACCTCTTAACAGACTATTACACAATCTGTTGACTAAAATTCGAATATGGCTAAACTCATTCATGGCACGGGCACCGAAATCATATCGATACCTTGACCACACCGCTGATCTGGGTATTGAGGTACGGGGCAAGACCATGCCTGAACTCCTGGCCAATGCTGGGCGGGCGATATTTGAGACGCAAATCCACGGTAAGCTCAGGACGGACAAAGAGAAATCTTTTCGTGTAAAGAGTGATTCGCTTGAAGATCTTTTCATAGACTGGTGCCGTGAATTGCTTTACAATTTCTCGGTTCACGGCTTCATTCCTAGCGAATATGAGATATCGGTTGAAGATTTCTCAATTCACGCACACCTGCGCGGAGATGCATACGATGCAAAACGCCACCGGGTAAGAATGGAAATAAAGAATCCGACATATCATGGTCTAGCAATTGAGAAAGAAGAAAACGGCTTTTGTGCAAGAATCATATTCGATGTGTGACAAAAGAATAAGATGGCTCAAGAAGGCACAAAGGGCAATTAAAGGCAATCGAAGGCAACCAAGGCGATGAAGGCAGGAAAAGGCATGAGAAGGCAGCAAGGGGGTAAAAAAGCAGGAGAAGGCTTAAAAAGGCTAAAATGGCTGAAGACAATGAAGCCATCATCGCCATGATACCCCCCTATCAGCCTTCTATGAGCCCTCTCGAGCCTTCTTCCGCCCTCTATAAGATATGAAACCCATCACCCGTAGTACATTTTACAATATATCATCTTTTCAGATCTTGACGATGTTTCGCCGAGGATTGTTTTACAGCTACCTCTCACTATACCTACGATTCTTTCTTGGCTTGAGTGTTACAGAAACAACCCTCTTCGCTACTATACCCATGGTGCTCAACATTGTCTTTCAAAGATTCGTATGGGGGAAAATTTCTGATAAATATCAGCGGCGCAGGACCCTAATCATTGTTGGTGAAGTCCTGGCTGCAGTCGGCACCTTGCTTGTCTGGTACATACACAAAATACCCGATGGCAAAATCGCTGCGGGATATGTAATAATTATCGGCTTGTCCCTGGTCGAAATATTCTGGTCGATGTCAAACATTGGCTGGAGCGCAATCATTTCTGACCTCTACCCTGAAGAAGAACGGACCAGCGTGCTGGCTAGATTATCCAGTATTGGCGCCCTGGGTAGGATAGTGGGCGTTCTCATCGGCGGGCTGGCATATGATGGACTTGCGCAATACTACAAGGGCTGGGGTTTTGATCAGGGTTTCTTGTTTTTTATCGCTTCAGGGGTAATGCTCCTTTCAACTATTCCCATGTTTTTTGTACCGGAAGGCGGAATCGGAGTACGAATACCTGGCCCGCATGAAACCGAAAAATCAGAAGCACAGCAAAACAGGTTGTCAGAAATATCTAGAGTATTCACCATATTCTTGATCGCAATGATTTTCATTAACTTCGGCCGTAATTCAATTGCGGTCATAAAAGCACAGTACCTCTCGCTCGAGGAAGGATTTGCAGTATCCAGCCAGCTTCTCAGTTATATTGTAAACATGCAATCTTTGGCAATCTTCGTATTCGGGCTATTCGTAACGCGACTAGCGCGTCGTTACAAGAACATAACTCTCCTTTTCGCGGGCACAATCGTTGGTATTCTGAGTCTTCTGGGGTTCGCGGTTGCCTCGACACTGGCCGTAATCTTCATAAGCAACTTCCTTGCGGGAGTGTCAATGGTGGTGATATTATCGTCCTCCTATTCATACGCATCAAAACTGATCCCACCCGAGCATCGTGGTAAGCAGTTCGCCTGGTTCAATGCAACGTTCTTCCTTAGCTGGGGTGTTGCTGGAACCCTGATTGCCGGGCCGATAGTCGATTTTCTCATCCGAACCGGCGCTTCCCAGGTCTTTGCTTATAAAATCAGCTTCTTGTCATCGGCAGTACTGGTCGTGATCGGAGCCATAATCCTCTATTTTGCTGACCAGAAAACACGACGCATTATGCGCGAGCAATAGATAACGCAAAAACCTGCTCTTCATCCGGTTCAAACCACGTGGTTTTAACATCCTCGGAAAGAAGTAAAACCACCTTTCTCCTTCTTTAATTCCGTACAAACAGACGCCTGAAACCTCTGTTTATCTTGACTTTGTGCCATTCTTGGCTACAATTGTGTATGAAATTGATAGAAGATATCAAAAAGGCCGAAGAAAAGGGCGAAATTTTGAAGAAAAATGCTGAAATCGAAGGTCAGCAACTGATCGAGAAAGCAAGAGAAAAGGGAGAGAAGGAACTTGCAGCCCTGGATTCTGATAAAGAGAGATTAATGGAAAAGGAGCTGGTTAAGGCGCAAAAGAAAATTGTTGCTGAGATCGAAAAAATGGCCACTCAGCACGCTGAAAATCTTAAGAAAATCGATGATTTGTACGAAAAGAATAAAAAAAAGGCAGTTAATGAAATTCAAGATTTGATACTCAAATGGCCGTCCTCCCAATAGAAAAAATCCATATTGTTGTTCACAAGAGCATAAAAGAGCAGTTCCTGAACGAACTGCAGAAAGAAGGCATCGTTCATATCACGGAGCTGGACGAATCGTCATCCAGGCCCCCCCGTGACCTCTCGCGCATTGATGATGCTTTAGGGCAGCTTGCGTCATATAAGAAAAGGAACCCGCTTTCAATGTTTTTCAGCATAAAACGGCCTATGCCTTATGACACCTTTGTCAAAGCGACCCAATCTTATGACTACACCAAGACCGTTACCCAGATCGAAAATGTTAAATCAGAACGCGAGAATCTGCTTGCCCGCATTCATCAGATTGAGGACGACATCGCGCTCCTGTCGCCCTGGAAACCTTTCAAGGATGATCTCAGTATCCTACACGCATTCAAGCAGACCGAGGCTATCCCGGTGATAATCCCTTCTGGTGAAACACTCCAGACAGTAGACGAAATCATCAGGGACATACCATGTTCAGCCGAACATATTAACACCATTGGCACAAACCTATACTACCTTTTCTTTGTGAAGAAAGAGCAGAGTGCAAATCTGCGGGCGCGCCTCGTCGAAAACGACTGTGAGATAACTGATTTCCAGCAACACGACGGCATTCCGGAAAAGATCGTCCGCGCTCTCGAGAGAGAATGGTCAGAGAATACAAAACGCATCGAGGAGCTGAACGAACAGGAAAAAACAATTTCAGAGGAATTGAGTCAGCTGGAAGCAACCTCAGATCTACTTTCCATCGAACAGAAGAAAGAAAGCATCGCTGAGGCGCTCCCCGAAACCATACGCACCATCAATATTATTGGCTGGGTCCTCCGACGTCACCTTAAGCGACTGGACAAGATTGTTGAGAAATTTCAGTACGTCTATTATGAGAAAATCGAAAGAGAACCTGATGAGCGACCGCCAGTTGCATTGCAGAACGCTTCACTAAGCAGGCCTTATGAGATGCTGGTGAAACTCTACAGCATGCCTCATCCCAAGGAGTATGATCCAACATCGTTTTTAGCTTTCTTCTTCCCGGTGATGTTTGGCCTGTGCATAACCGACGCTGTATACGGGATTCTTCTAATTCTGATTTCATTATATCTAATGCACCGGGTATCGGGTGATAAGAGTCTATTTAAAATCCTTTTGGTCGGAGGTATCCTAACGATTTTTGCTGGCGCAATGGTTGGTGGTTGGGTTGGCGATATTTTCAATTACATAGGTTTCGAACCGCTCATTAGATTTCGGCAATCAGTTATGCTCTTTGATCCAATTAAAGATCCAATGATTTTCATAGCGATTGCGCTTGGTCTGGGGTTCATCCATATGATGCTGGGTATAGCAATCGAAATTGTCGATGGCATAAGAAATGGTGAATATGGTCAGGCCATATTCGCCAACTTGACCTGGTTCATTATTCTCCCTTCGATTATTCTGTATTTCACGCTCTTTAGCTCACTCCCCATAGCAAAAGCAATCCTGGAAATTGTGCTCTGGGTCTGTCTCATGGCGATCATTGTTGCTTCGCACCCAGAGGGAAAACCGAGCCCGATCGACCAGGTTATCTGGGCAATCATTATATGGATTCTATGGTATTTCGGCACCAGTACTGCAGGAAACCTGCTCCAATTTTCATATGTAATTCAGCTACCAAGGTCCGTACTTTTTGCTATAATACCCTTAATTGGGATTGCAATTATTCGCTTTAAGTACATGAAACAGGTACTCGGCAAAGTCGCGTGGGGACTATACAATATTTACGGAATATCGAGCTACCTTGGTGTGCTATTATCTTATGTGCGTCTCATGGCACTCGGCATGGTCACCGGAGTCATTGCCATAGCGATAAACAAGATTGCCTGGATGATCACCGATATTCCAGTAGTAGGAATAGTACTGGTCATCATCATTCTTATCCCGAGTCATCTTTTCAATCTGATTATCAATACGCTGGGCGGATTTATCCATACCATGCGCTTACAGTACATTGAATTCTTCGGTAGATTCTACAGTGGCGGTAGCAAGCCGTTTAAACCTTTCCGACTTGAAACGAATTATGTCGACATTAAATAGTCTTCTCGCGTTAGGTATTAAGGTGTGCAAGCAATTAAGATATCCTTCTTTTAGGCATTTAGGAATTTTAGGTTTTTGTCAATTTAGGTATTTAGGCTTCTAGGCTTTTAGGTATTTATTTAATGTAGGAGGTATAATGACTGATTCGTTTGGCTTGGCAATAGCGATTGCTGGTGGTGCTTTAGCAGCAATACTCGGTGGGATAGGGTCGGCAATAGGCATTGGCTATGCTGCACAGGCGGCTAACGGTGTATTGAGCGAGGACCCGGAGAAATTCGGTAGTTTGCTCATTCTCGTTGCCTTACCCGGAACCCAGGGTGTATATGGGTTCATTGGCGCTTTTATGGTTTTACAGAAAATCGGGATATTCGGTGGTGAAATGGTAACGCTCTCTCTTCAGCAAGGTCTTCAGGTCTTCTTTGCGGCCCTCCCGGTTGCTATTGCGGCTCTTGTTTCGGCAATTTGGCAAGGTAAGGTTTGTACAGCAGGCGTCGAGATGGTCGCAAAAAGACCAACTGAGGCCGCAAAAGCAATGATCTATGGAATTCTTGTTGAGTTCTACGCAGTTCTTGGTTTAATCGTTACAATCTTAGCCGTTGTGCAAATGAAACTGTAATATGTCATCGCAAAAAGTAACTGACAAAATACTCGCGGACGCAAAAGAAGAAGCCAGACAAATCCTCGCAAAACACAAGGAGGAGGCAAAGAATATTACGGATGATTACGCAAACCGCTCCGCCCAAAAGAAAGCGCAGAATGACCGCGAAGTTGAAGAGATGACAAGGACCGAAATAATGCGGGCACTGTCTCAAAAGAGGCTCGATCTCAACAAGAAGATCACCGGGCACAAACAGAAACTCATCAAGTCAGCAATTAAAGAAGCAGTGGCACAGCTAATTGAGCATAAAGAGTATGCAAATTTCCTGAAAGCGTTCATCAAGAAGAGCGGTGAAAAAGAAGGTGATCTGCTGCTCAGTAACGCCGACGCTAAACGTCATCGTAATGATCTAGAGAGATTCATCCGAGACGAAGGATTGAAACTAAGAATCTCGGTCAGCGATGAAATGACGGGCGGCATAGCGATAAAGAAGGAACAAAGAAAGTATATTGGATCGCTTGATATAATTCTCGAATTACAGAGCGATGAACTAGCTATTGCAGTATCAAAAGAATTGTTCTAGATACAGAGCAAGGGGTAAAGGGCATAAGAAGGTATCCATGGTTCATACAATCGCCTTTGATAGCGATATATCAGCCTTCTTTGAGCCTTTTCGAGCCTTCTTGCTATAAGGAGGACACGTATGGCTGAAAAAGGCATCAGAAACATCGGACTATTCGGGCACGCTGGGAGCGGCAAAACCACGATCGCCGACGGAATTCTTTTTCTTGCCGGTGCCAATACGAGATTTGGCAAAGTCAATGAAAAAACGTCCGTATTCGACACGGAACCTGAAGAACAAGAAAAACAGTGCAGCCTCAATCTAGCACTAGCATCAATCAAGCACCGCGATGTTACCATCAACCTGGTCGACACGCCTGGCTACGCGGATTTCATTGGTGAAGCACTCAGCGGGATCGAGGCGATCGACTGCGCCATCGTAGTAATTGATGCATTCGGTGGTATTGAAGTGGGGACCGAGAGATTGTTGAGTGAAATCACGAAGAAAAACATTCCTGTGCTTTTCTTCATAAATAAGTTGACTAAAGAAAACACCGACTTTCACAAAACGTTCGCCTCACTCCGCGAGACCTACAACAGAAACATCGTTGCGGTCACTATCCCGATGGGCGAAACGAACAAGTTGAGCGGGGTCGTTGATATCCTGAAAAATAAGGCATACGACGCAAAAGGCAAGGAAAGCGCTGCGCCTGACGAAATGAAGGATCTGATACAGAAGTATCAAGAAAAGCTCATCGAGGCGGCCGCTGATCTCGACGAAAAAATCATGAACAAGTACGTCGAGGGTGAGCAAGTTGACTTTACAGAATGTATCGAACCGGTTAAACAAGGCATCGTAGCGGGTCAGGTCGCACTATGCCTCGCCGGTGATGCCCTTCAACTCATAGGCATCAGCAACCTGCTAGACGCGATAGTGGAATTCCTGCCCGCTTCGGAATTGTTGCCCGAAATTCAACTTGGCAGTCAGAAGATTAAGCGCATTGATGATTCACCACTCGTCGGGTATGTATTTAAGACCGTAGTCGAGCCTCATCTCGGCGAGTTATGCTATTTAAGGGTATTCAGTGGCAAGGCAAAAAGCGGCGAGGTAGTAACCAACACCACCAGGGCCAGTGAAGAAAAGATTAATCAGATATTTTTGATCAAGGGCAAAGAAAAATCCGAGCTACATGAATTCAGCAGCGGTATGATAGTAGGTTTGGTGAAATTGAAAAATACCACCACGGGCGATACTCTCGCAAAGGGGGTAAGCGCATCCTTGCCGGCGATAACCTTTCCCACACCATCAATATCAATGGCCATCGTGCCCAAGGAAAAGGGGGATGAAGAAAAAATCTCAACCGGACTCGCGCGGCTCCACGATGAAGATCCCACTTTTGCATTCGCTTTTGATCCAGAGATAAAGCAATTAATTATATCGGGAATAGGTGAATTACATCTTGACATCATCTTGTCTCGGTTGAAAAGAAAATACGGAGTGAGCGTCGATCTCATAAAACCCCGCGTCAAATACCGCGAGACATTTACCACCAAAACATCGGCCCAGGGTAAATACAAAAAGCAGACCGGGGGACACGGTCAATATGGAGATTGTTGGCTACGGGTTGAGCCTGTAGAACGCGGTAAGGGTTTTGAGTTTGTGAACCAAGTCGTGGGTGGATCAATTCCCTCCCGTTATATACCATCAATCGAGAAAGGGGTTAAAGAAGCGCTGGAAAACGGTTTTCTCGCTGGCTACCCGCTTACCGACATCCAGATCACGGTCTATGACGGCTCTTACCACCCGGTCGATTCTTCAGATATTGCGTTCAAGATCGCTGCCGTAATGTCGATGAAAGCGAACGCCGAAAGGGGCAAGGTAGTACTCCTTGAACCAATCCATGAAGCCGAGGTTTACGTCCCTGAATCGTTCATGGGTGACGTCATTGGCGACCTTAATAGCCGCCGGGGTAAGATCATGGGGATGGAAGGCGCCGGCAAGATTCAAAAGATCAAAGCTCTTGTCCCCGAGGGTGAGATGTACAAGTATTCGACAAGTCTCCGCTCGATGACCCAGGGACGCGGTTATTTCAGCACCAAGTTTAGCCATTATGAAGAAGTCCCGCGTGAAGCAACCCAGAAGATCGTCGATGAAGCGAAGAAGTCAAAAAAGGAATAGATGCGGCCGGTTCTGATTGAGATCGGCGGGATTGAGATCCCGGCTTATGGTATCATGCTGGCTGTCTCCTTTCTTGCCGCCCTCTGGTATGTAAAGCGTAACGCACCCAGAGCTGGTATCTCACCTATCGTGGTCGAGAATCTCGCATTCTATATCATGCTTGGTGTCATCATTGGGGGCCGGTTGCTTTATGCGGCATTTCACTGGTCACAATACGAAAATGATCTCCTGGGCATATTCAGAATCTGGGAAGGCGGCATGATGTTCTTCGGCGGATTTCTTGGCGGGCTTCTACTCGGTGCGCTCTATCTCCGGAAACAAGGCATTTCTGTTCTCAAAATCTCTGACGTAATAGCGCCGGCGTTGGGTCTTGGCCTGTTCTTCACACGCATCGGTTGTTTTCTTAACGGTTGCTGCTTTGGAAATTCATCGACGCTACCCTGGGCAATACGTTTCCCGGATGAATGTGTGGCAGGAACTTCTTCGGTTGGCGGACTTGCTCTTCATCCAACTCAGCTCTACGAATCGATATTCGGTCTCGCTTTATTTTTCTTTCTCAATAACCGGCTGGCAAAATCCTATCGTCGAGGCGCGGTATTTGCCCAGTTCTTGATCTTTTACGGCGGCTTTCGTTTCGGCATCGATTTCATCCGGTTTTATGAAAACAATGCCAATTTCTGGATCAACCAAATTATCGCCATAGGGCTCATTGTTGTGGGAGCAATCATACTACTCAAACGCGTCAGGCAATAGGTTTGAATATATTCCGCGAGATTCTGAACTCAGGCTTAGACTTTGCGCTGCCTCAGATGTGTCTGCTTTGTGATAGAGAAATCGAGAAGGGAATGATTTGTAACAATTGCCTGGATTATCTCCCCGTCGTGAGTCCGCCTACCTGTAGGCTCTGCGGCCGACCAAGAAGGAAAGGAACTGTATGCGGCTTATGTAAAAAAGACAGCACGCTCGATCATGGAAGAGCCTGGATGCTTTTTGTGCCGCCTTCAGATAAGTTAATCCACCATTTTAAATACCGGAAAAAAACTCGGCTCGCACATCTGCTCGCCCGGGCCATGGCCGGCCTGATTCTTAGTGACCATATCCTCGCAACTGCGGATGTCATTACGCCGGTGCCTCTTCACTGGTGGAAACGCCTGCGCCGAGGTTATGATCAAGCATCCCTGCTCGCGCGCATCATGAGTCAAGAAACCGGTATCAGTCAACATGGCACACTCAAAAGAATCAAGAATACACGGACCCAAACGCGACTCGATGAACAGCAACGCCAGCAGAATGTCAGGAACGCGTTTGTTGTAGACACAGATGGCGTTGAGGATAAGAAAATAATCCTCGTTGATGATGTGCTCACGACCGGGGCAACCATGAATGAATGCGCCCGTGCGCTAAAAGAAAACGGCGCTCGTGAAGTCTATGCATGCGTGGCCGCGATCACACCAGACAAAGCTCGTTTCCCCTCCCGTCATCGTCCGTCTTGACTCCTCCCGTCATCGTCCGGTTCAACCGGACGATCCAGAAATGCCTGCATGAATACCACAAAATCTGGATTCCCTGGTTGAACCAGGGAATGACATAGAGTCATGCAAATCCCCCTCACGGAATGTTGTACCATACTCCTCATCCGTCTTGACTCTCCCCTTGTCATCGTTCGGTCCCCTGATCAAGTCAGAGGACAGGCTTGACCGGACGATCCAGACGCCGTGAGCAAGCACTACTTCGTCTACATCCTGGCAAGCAAAAGGAATGGAACCTTGTATGTCGGCATTACTTCGAACATAGTAAAAAGAGTATGGGAGCACAAGAACAAAGTGGTCAATGGATTCACAAAAAAGTACGATGTCAAAAACCTCGTGTATTATGAGCAATACGACGATCCGCAGAACGCCATTAGGCGCGAGAGGCGGTTGAAAAAATACAAAAGGAGATGGAAATTGGATCTGATCGAGAAACATAATCCTGAATGGAAAGATTTGTACTGTGATTTGATCGACCATTGATCCCCTGACTCCCCCTCTCATCATCGTCCGGCTTGACTTACCCTGTCATCGTCCGGTTCAACCGGACGATCCAAGGAACACCAGAATGACCTCCATAAAACCTGGATTCCCCGGTCGAGCCGGGGAATGACATAGCGTCATGCAAATCCCCCTCACGGAATGTTGTACCATACTCCTCATCCGTCTTGACTCTCCCCTTGTCATCGTTCGGTCCCCTGATCAAGTCAGAGGACAG
>JBAUFP010000087.1:0-11443 GCA_049679205.1 bacterium
AGTCGACACCAGCCTTGAACTCGTGGACCTTGCCTACGGAATGGCTGAGGTCAAGTCGTCCCTGGATATCACTATTATCCCATACTCTCCAGACCCGGTAGTCACCCGTCGTATAGAACAAACCTTCGACGCCGTACGGATTATTACGTAACGCTTCGACGTCACGGTTGTAATACTCTTCGTGATACTCCATGACACTATCAATAAGAACGTTCCGAACCGTGACACCATAGTCTTCCGGATGGATCAGCTGATCCACCAGGTGTTCAGCCTTGAACCGGTAGTCCTCATACCACTGACGATCATTTTCCTCTTCCCACTCATAGTCACGGTTCCCATAGACACGGTCAAAGTGCGTCAATCCAACCTTGAGCGACGCAAGTGTCTGGGCCGTGAGCATATAGTTGAAGGTCGAAGCAACGAGCCAGTTCTTGATCCGGCTCATCGGACGATTATCAAAGTATTTCAGAGTATACTGAGCAGTCCCGGTAGCAGTACTCCAGATCTCCCACTGCCGGCGTTCGTTGAAACCGGTGAAGGACAACTTACCCTTCGCATTCGGTAGATTGTAGGTCAAACGGCCTTGTGCACGATAGTCCTGTCTTGGCGCATCGAGTTTAAAAAGGCCTTCCTGGTGATAGGAATCAGTATTCATCCACTCACCAGACAAGAAATAGCGCATTCTCGACAAACCAGGAAACGGGCCACCGAGCGAAAGGTCAACGAGATTGTAACCGTAATTTATCTGGTCCTGCCAGCCTTCGAACATTATATCGCTCAGGTAATTCACGGCCGCGGATATCCTAGGACCGCCTTCACGCGTGACAATATTCACAACACCAGAAAGCGCATCACCGTACTCGGCATCAAATCCACCACTCACCACGGAGACCTCTTCAATCGCCGTAGGACTGACAATTGCTGACTGCCAATTCGTGTTGGGTACCTTGGTAACGATACCATCCACAAAATAGGTGACTTCACCATCCCGGCCGCCACGTAGGTGTGTACCACGCTTACTATCAACGACCCCAGCCTGCAAAGCAATCACCTGGTTAATGGTCGTGACCGGCAGGCGGTTCATCTCCTGAGATGTGACCGCACGCCTCGTATGCACCGCGTCCCTCACGATCTGTTCGCGCTCGGCAACCGCGGTTACACCCTTAACCTCAATCACGGTTGGAGGTAGTCGGAAGCTGATCAGTGTTGTCTGGTCAGCATTGACTACAACGCTCGTGAAGGTAAAAGGATCAAAACTGATATAGGAAGCGGTAACTCTATAGGTTCCAGCTGGGACGTAGAGGACCACAAATTCTCCACTCGCATCGGTCGCCGCACCTAACTCGGTACCTTCAAGGACAACGTCAGCCCCAACCAGGGGTTCTCCTGTTTCGGCATCCATGACTCGGCCGGTTATCCTGCCGTATTCGGCACCGAACAGAAACACCCCGATTACTAACATGAGTAAGATTTTCTTCATCAAGCACCCCCTAATTTACTCTGACTGGTATCAGCCAGACAGTAGCAAAGAAACCTTGATCAGGGTTCACGTAGTAATAAGAATCCATGTAAACAACCTCGAAATACAGATTCACAATTCCTTGCCCGGTTATCGCCAATAAACCGCGGCCACCAGTGGCTATTGTCGGAAACTGAACTCGCTCCAGCGTATCGCCGATACAAGATGCAAAATATACTGCTTCCTGCGACGCTTCAGGGTCATCAAATTCAATCGTGACCAAGAACGTATCACCCGCCGCAAACTCAAGCAATGAATCGATCGCCCGGAAACGGTTCATGACGTGACCCGTATATAGTGTGTCATAGCTTGTACCGTGTATCGTATCAACACTCGTGCCCCGGTTGATCAAAACACGGTCGATCGTGGGTACATCAGTGCCGCGCGTTGGGTAGTAATAGCTACCGTATGATATCCGCTTCAGCTGCCAATCGAATGGCTCAATAAGCACATATGTGGTATCGCCTGTTTCTTCATCAACAACAAACTCGGTTGTTGACCGACGCGGCTCAAAGAACACAAGTCTTCTGCCATCACCCTCGATTGTTTCCATGCTGTAGACGCTATCGCCGCCCGGAATCGTAGCAGTATCTACTCCCGGGACAATCGTATCGATTGTTCTCAACACCCAGTTCGTATCGCCGGTAACACCGATGTATAGACTATCATAATGACCAACGAGTATGAGGTCTCTATGGACCCAGGATTCAACGCTGAACGTGTCAATCAAATAGACCGTGCATGCTGTATCCTTGGTATACCAGCGATCATAGTTACGATACATCGTATCCATCACGTATGCTGAGCTGTCGATATGATGCTTGACGATCGGCGAATCAGCGCGGAATAAGCGGTCCTGATCCTCAAACACAGCATTGGGAACATTAACCGCCACATAGGTGTCGATAAAACCGTCTGTAGTAACAAGCAGTTCTGGGTAGTCGTTGTTGAGAATGGCATCAATCGCTGCGTCGTCTTCAGGTGTGCCTTCGTAGTACTCTTCAGGTGGTTCATTGCCGCACGTGATCATACACATACTAGCAATTAATAAGAAGCCTAGAAGACGCTTCTTCATCATTCCTCCTTTCTTTCTTGTCTCGTTCTTGAGTGCTTTACTATACAAAACCTTTTCTCTTTTTTGCCATCACCTCCTCTTTTCAATGATATCTACTAAAATAACGTTTTTCCAATATATTATAGCCAATATCCCACAATTGTCAAGGTCGAGAACTGCGTGCCCTAACCCCCTTCAACCAGGCGGAAATTGACCGGTATTGACACGTAGACACGCACAAACTTGTCACGCTGTTTAGCCGGCGTGAACTTCCATGTGCGCGCCGCAGCAAGTGCTGCCTCATCGAGCATCTGGTTGCCGCTCGACTTCAGAATCTGGACATCCATAATGCTGCCGTCAATGTCAACCAATGCCTTGACCACTGTCTGTCCTTCAATACCTGCCCGACGGGCAAGATCAGGGTATCTCGGCCGCGGTGAATATACAGGTTTGGGCTTAACCTCAACCTTATAGTATGGAACAATCTCGATATCCGGACCCGTTGGCATTGTCCTGATCAAATCCTCCTGAAACTCGGTGGTGGCGATTGTCTCGACCAATTCTTCCTCGGCCACTTCACTCTCCGCCTCAACCGCCACTTTCGGACGCTCCAGAGGCGGCGGCTCTTCGAACTTCTCCATTTGGGCGGAGATTTCCTCGACCATGGTGATAATCTCCCGTTTCAATTTGTATGCTTCAGGCTCGGCATACGGCACAAGCAGAAAGCCCAGGATAAAGAGGATGAGGCTAGAGAGAAGGCCAGCCCTTAAATTTACACCATACATTAGTTTGTGATCACGCATGGCTATCTCCTCTGTTCGGATGCAAAAGTAATCCTAAATGCTTTTGCCTCCTTCAATTGATCGAGAATCTTATCCACAATCCCAAAACTGACTGTTTCGTCGACCTTCAGAACCGTGATCATCTCCGGATTCTCCCATACCTTCTGGGCAACTTTACCGCTCACCATATCCGACACAACAACATGATCATCAATGTATATCTTGCTGTTCACATCAATCCAGATATAGCTGATGTTGCGTTTCATTAGAATCCTCTCGGTCGACTTCGCCTGCGGCAATGTGATTTTCAAGTGTAGGGTAGTGATGCGGAAAACCGTAGTCACCATGAAGAACAGAATAAGGAGAAAGGCGATGTCAGAGGTTGATGCCATTGGTATCTCACCCGGTTCCTTATACCTGCGAATAATGCTTTTTCTCATTATTCCTCACTTGTTGGTATGAGACTAATCTTTATTGCCCGTAGCTCCCGACCATCCGTCGTGGTCACTTTCGAAAGCTTTATCTGATCCAACGCCTCGACCATCCTTCCATACGGTGCATCCTTGCTCGTCCGTAGCGAGATAACCAGAAGTGTATCACGTTCGAGCAGTTTTTCCTCCACCACTCGTTTGATCTCGTCGAATTCTCCCGGGGCCAGGATTAAATCAAAACCAACTGCTTTAATCTTTGCCTCGCCCGCAGGATTAATCGCCACAGTCACAATGTTTTCCGGTTTCACTTTTACTTTTTCCTGTTCC
Source organism: bacterium (assembly GCA_049679205.1). Classification (GTDB taxonomy): domain Bacteria; phylum Hydrothermota; class Tepidihabitantia; order SM23-42; family SM23-42; genus SM23-42. Next base: position 4,114 of record JBAUFP010000087.1, read on the forward strand.
TCGGTGCGCTCAGGTAGGAGCATTTTCAAGCCTTTATCGCGGGTAAAAATAGTCGAGGTTAGGAAGAAGATCAGGATCAGAAATGCCACATCACCCATCGATGATGTCGGGATGTTTGGTTTAATCCTTCTCTTCTTTCTTAGTGCCATTATTTATCCTTCTTTGCGTGTTGTTCAATGATGTAATCAATGAGTCCGCTCGCTGCTTCCTCCATATCCCGCGTATAACCATCGACCTTACCGGACAATAAGATCTGGACGATTGCGAGGGGTGTGGCAATAATCAGACCCCATTTTGTCGTGATAAGCGCGGTTGAAATACCGCTGGCGACTACTGTCGGTTCGACTTCACCAGCCAACGCTATTGCCTGAAATGCTGTAACCATACCCATGACGGTGCCCAGAAAGCCAAGGAATGGTGATACGGTAGTGAGTCCTGCCATCAATGCCATTCCTCGATCCAAAAAGGAAAGTTCGGTTGCCGCACTACGGGTAACCATTTCTTCCATTGCATCTTTGCCTAGATGAGCCTTTTCCAGGACAGCCTGAAGAATCTTCGCCACCGGCGCTGGGGTATTCTTACAGAGCGCAATCCCTGCGTTGATGCCTTGAGATTTAATCGTCGCGATGAGTTTGTCAAGGAAGCTTCTCGGGTTAAGGCGTGCCTTGATGAAGAGACTGTACACACGTTCAATTATCAAGCCAACACCAAGAACCGCGCAGAAAAGCAAAAACCACATTACAAAACCACCACCACCTTCAACGCCTAGTTGAAAGTCCCTTATCATGTTTTTCCTCCTTTCTTACCAGATCTATAACCGTCTGTAACGCTTAAGTCATCCTCCAAGAACCCCAAAATTATAATAAAAATGCCCTCATTGTCAAGCACAAAGCGAATATGCAACCGACCATTTACGGCACTCTATCTTGAGCTTGCCAGATAATACAAAAGACCGCCAATAAGCGAGACAATTCCCGAACCAAACAACAGAAAACTTTCAACCCTTGCCAGGCTCAGGGACCCGATTACCAGTTCAAACAAATCTGCGGGTCCGGCCGTGCCGAGCATCGGGAAATAGAAAAACATACGATAAAGATGTACAATAACAAGGATCAGAAGTAAAAACCCACCGAGCATTGGAAATATCCAGATATGCTTGGCTTTCAGGAGACTTAGCAACCGCTTGATGATTAAACCGTATAAGAATAGGGATCCGACGGTCAATAAAATCGCGCACAAAAAAATAAATTCTGCGGGCAGATCGGGTTTCATGCTTTATTTTCCTTTCGTCACCTTATAGAATTTGTAGTTAGCCCACAATGACAGACTTCCGGAAACGAGAAACAAAAGATAGGCAATATAGTTAATCCCTCCTTTGGGCAACATCATGTTGCCACCGATCCCACAATAGATCAACTGAATGATTGCGAATGCAAGAATCCCGGTTGGCGCGGCCATCATAAACTGCCAATCGGTTCGCTCACCCAGTACGATTTCATAACGGCGTGCGATAACACCAAGAATAAAGAACGCAAACCAGAGTACAGCAGCTCCCAAAATCAGAAAATAATTAGGCAATACCGCAAGCATTTGGTACTGCCCCGAGTCAATACCAAATGGTGCCACCACAAGAAAACCGGGCACGCTACACCCTTCTCTCTTCTAACTCACCCAAATCGATGACACACCATACCGTATTCATTTCACCAGCTCGATCAGTTTACTCGACAACTCACGACCTTTTCTTCGTCCGACGATCATGCCCGTTGCCTTACTTAATGCCAAAATTAAACGCCGGACATCTTCGCCATGGAGTTCCTCAGCGTTAATACCCTGATTCTTCATCTGATTCTGGAAGATACGGTCGGTGAAATCGCCCACATAATCCTGTAGAATCGCCTTCATCTTTTCGAGAATACTGGGGTGGACCAGAGCCATGCGTCCCATCGGCACCGCCGCGACCGGTTTGACACGGAGCTCGCGCAAGAGCTTCAAGTACTCAACCGCCACCCCCTCCCGCGGCTCGAAAATCGTCCCCGTCAAACCTTCGGCATCCACATCCATGATGATGCCCTTTTTCTCACCGACCACCTCTATCGTTTCAATCTTGACCTCACCAAGCGCGCTTATCGTCTCGAATATGACCAACGCCGTTTGCGCGAGATTTTCCTTATACTCAGCCGCAGCGTCAGCTACAAGTGTCGTACCAGATTTCGTCAACGCAAAGGGCATTGGTAAACCTTTAGTAACGGCATGATCCAAGGCATCCTGATCCACATTCACCTCATCTTCTCGATGACCGCCTGAACTTTGGCCCGTGCCTGCGAAGAACCCATTTCCTCAACCGCCTTCTTCACCAGGAAATCAACAACGTAGCGTAATGCATCGGTGAAATCGTCTTCTTTATGATCTGGTGGGCTTTCTTTGAACGCAAGATTGTCTTCGACGACGCCCAAGATTGGTGCGACTTCTCTACCCAAAACACTCAGGCTCTGGTTGAGCAAATCAAACCAATGTTCGCGTTCCGATTCACCACCGAATTCGTCGATCAATAGATTTATTTGATGTACCTTAGAAGCCAGGTTTCTCGGCACTTGGACTGGCGACTGCACGGTGACCGTCGGTAGTACCTTCAGATGCTCCAGTATCTCTTGCGGCTGTTTATCCTGTTCCATCTCGAATCCAACATACTTATTTTCATAAGGAACAATCACCAACCGATTACTCCCGTATGTGAGGGACACGAATTTCAATTCACCCATATCCAGACTATTCTTTATAACATCTCCCGCTGAGGAGAAATACGCTGTCAGATCGGCAAGAGCCGTCGCTGAAGAGCCTTTTACCTCCTCAACCTTACCGTCGTCAGCACTCACCAGGGCGTAGCCAATGATTCCTGGAATTTTATCTAGAATCTCCATTTATTCTTCCTGTGCCTTTGATTTTGTCTGGAAATCCTCAAACTTCTTTCTAAAAAGCACCTTACCGTAGATCTTGGGGCCCTCGGATCTCACTATCTCCTCGAAGCTTTTGATGAAATTGTCAATCTGCTCCACGCTCAATTCCGCCACTACGGTCAATTCCATTGTCTCCTCATCAACCCGCATCGCGCTGGTCATTTCCTTATTTTCCTCATTACTCGAAGCCCATCGCTTATACCAAATCAGGCCATTTCTGCTGAAATCAGCAAAAAAGTAATTGAGATAATCGACCAACCTCGAAACAATGCGGGCGGCCTTTTCCGGTTCACAGATCAATTCCTTTTCCTTGAGCCAGACAACGGTCTTCATCGCCTCATAGCCACCGAGTTTTGATTCCGTAATTACTTCGGATAGCTTCCTTTTTCCATCGATCAGAGCCAGTATCTGCCAATCGGTCCGGCGCAAAGCAACCGCTGACTCCAGTTCGCGCGTCGTCTTCGCCAGGATTGAATCCATCGCCGGCAAATGCTCTTTTATCGTTCTAAACTCCACCCGCCTTTTCTCGATTGTTTCAACAAGCTTACCAGTATCCTCTGAGATTGTCTGCTTGGGTGCTTCCACATGCAGTTCGAAGCTCGCCTTGCCCGATGCCGTGCATGACATGTAGAAAAGTGCATCGATGCCTTCGGACGTCTCATCCACCGCATGCACCACGAGTCCATCGGAAAAGTATATTTCTCCGCTGGAATCACCCGTGACATGAATGATACCTGTTTTTTTCGTTTGTAGTATAAATTGTAGCACATCGGTGAGATTAAAATCTTGCAGATTTATATCAAAGGTCATACCTAAATAATATGCAGCCAGTCATGTAATAGAAAGTATACGCGGCCAATCAAGAGTGAAATACGCGCCATGACCGTATAGCCAAACGAAGCGCCAAAGGCAATCATCATGTACCATATGCCTATTTTGGCGAAAACTCCCAGAACACCTTTGTGCGCTTTTGAGAAGTAGAAATATACCAGAGTTGAAATTACACCAAAGATAATTAAAAGATTCGTCACCAACTGCATTACACCGACACCGCTCAGCGGGAGAAAAGTAGCTTGCAGTTGTGGGAATATCTCCCCCTGGATACGCTGTAGTACCACCAGGGCCATTGCGACGCCCATGGTGAAAGTCAAGGGAATACGGATGAGCCAACTCACCTTCGGGATAAGAGGAGCAAACATCATGAGACCGATAACGACCGGGATGAGGTATACAAAGTTACCTCGCATGATCAACGGCTCAAATAGATTCGGCCACGCATAGTTAAACCACAGCACTACGGCCCAGTATCCCGCGGACACGCCGACGAAAATATTCTCGGCTATTTTGTAGACCGGATTATCTTTGTACAGAAAAGAGTAAATCGCAAGCGTAAGGAGTGCCGCAACCCAGATTCCAATGGTAGTCAACATTATTTCTTCCTCTTCTCGTAAAACAAAATGATATTGCCAATCACGATAAATATTACTAAGAGCAAATGGACAATTGATTGTGAGTCCATACCGGCAACCGCGCGCGCTTTCATACCGACCAGCGTTTCGTACTCTGCTGCACCTTTCAAACCACCCAGAAGTCCAACCAACTGTTGGGAACTCAGATAAGGATATTGCTGCGGTGCCATGATGGCGGTCGTGGCCGTCGCAATCGGAGTGCCGTAGCGCGCACTGAAATAAATGATCCAGTGTAGCACACCCGGGTCACCGGCCGACATGGTCATAACAAAATCCATATCCCCGGCTGATTTTACGGCACGACCGAGTGGGAACGAATCAATCGGAACCCCCGCATAGTCGGCGCGTATAAGATCGCCAACATTCCTGCCCAGACTCACCAGCATCACTGGTCCGCCAGGCCGGTAACCAACATTTATGTAGTCGACACCGTATTCCTTATTATACCTAGGTGCGATTGTTTCCAAAGCCAGATTGCCGAGTTCCGGGCCGGCCGGCCAAAGGCCCATCATGTAGACGCGCAGGTCTCTGCGAAAACAATGTTCCAGGAATGCTACCGTTGCCGGGGTCAACTCAGCCTCACTACCCGGATCATAATCACACGACAAAACGACAATTGAACCCTCGGGAAGCGAATCAACTGCATCATAAACGTCCTGCACCGGCTTTGTGATATCCACAGGCAGACCCAGGGGAACGATCAAAGGAGCGATAACAGCAACCGCGACCAGCAGGAATATTACTCGACGATCCATTTTAGCCACACGGACAATTATATTCATGAAAACCTCGTACAACGGTATACGGTTACGATGCCCGCCCCGTAGAATAAACATTCCTTCTTGTCTATCTTAATCTTCTTGCTGTCAGTTCTATTCTCGATAACCATCAAGCCTCCTCATGGGTATTCAACGGGGCCCGTTTCGTCCAGCGGTAACGTCCAGCGTCTGTTCAGACGTAACCCCCAAACGTTAGACGATACGGGCGTCTTTACCCAAACCCTTAGCCGATCCCTATTCACGCCCGCCACCCATGTAGCTTCGTTCAATACCAAGTAGTACCCGTAGCGCCATCGATATCAAACCAAGGTCAGCCCCGAAGAGTATGCCGCGCTTCGCCGCCGTATTAGGTACATTCATCAACCATTCCACTAAGTCAGGAAACCCGTGCCAGATATAGTAACCTATAGGCACGCGGCCGATCATCACCAATACCGCCGCAATCAGCAATAGGGTTGCCTCAGGGGTTCGTGCACGAAACGCGCGAAAGGCGGCGGATGCCACAAAAAAAGCGAGCAGTGAGAACATTGTTGCTCCCAGGGGGATCTGCATATGTTGAAAAAGATAGCCAAACAACCCGCCCCCGGTACCCCCGATGAATCCAGCGACCATCATCAGAGCTAAGAAAACTAGCAGTATAATGCTGTACTGCCAGTCGCGTAATCTCCTCTGGATCTTATTTGCATTCACCTTAACAATATTGAATATCCCTACAAACACAAAAAAGGCGATGACACCAGTATACCAGGTCTCAAAGGTTTGTGATGCATCTTGAAAAGCCCTGAGCGGTACGAAGAACGCAACAATCACAAAGAAACCAAACCCAAAGACGATTATTAGTGGTAATGTTTGCTTCATTATTATGACGTGCTGAAAAACCCCCAGACTACATCCAAACCTATTAGTCGATCGAGCACACCCAGTATTATGACGATCACGAAGATAAGCTTACCAACATCCTGACCCTTCAAGGAACCGAGCTGGACTGGTTCCTGTGACAGGTAGGCACTTGCCGCATAAAGTTCTTCGCCGATAAGCGTGTAATCACAAGCAGCCACAAAGAACGGTAGCTGATCAGGTAATGCGGTTCCGGCAATCTGGATCGCCCCGGTTGAAAACCCTGTTTCCGCGAGAATCAATGATTCCGCATAGAACTTTCCGAGGTAGAAATTCGTTGCCGGCTTCTCCCGAACCATTATGCCGTCAACCGCAGACACGTATCCGAATTGATCATCGGTCAGGTAAGGCACATTGTCGATATTAAACCAATCAGGACGACCCACCCGAATTGCTGCTTCCTTGACGACCTGCTGCGCCATACTCATCACCATGGCCTTGCTTGTAGGAACGTACAGCGGCGTGCCATATTCGGCAGTCTTCTCAGCAACACGGCCGAGTATGCTCATCGACGCAATCGTTTCTGGCTCGTCGATATCCATTATGCCGGGCACATAGAGCACTGGTTTGCCCATTTCCGTAGCCCGGCCGATCGCCTCTTCCATTGCGGCGATACCCGGGATCTTTCTCACGTAAAGTTTCTCACCCCGACGCGCTCGTGTGACATAGTAGATGATAGCGGAGAAGATTATTATCATACAAATCGCAATATTGATACGGTCAACATTGAAAATCTGCGCCCTACCATGTACCGGACCGGCAGGCTCAGATATGTTTTCCGTATCCACACCCATCGCTCTTATCAGGTAGTAGTACTGAACGCCCCCTTGAATCTGGGTGTCAACGTACGTCGTTACCCCGCTCTCGACTTCACAGATTTTTTGGAATTCTTCTTGGATATCGAGACCTCTCAGGATCTCATATGATTGGTATTCTGCATCCGTCTGCCACTCCAAGGTGATGCTCGAACCATCATCATTCGGGGTGTCAAAGGCTTTTAATGCAACTTGGTTACAAAGAACCAATAAGATTAAAAGCATTGGTAATGATAATCATATCTATGTAATTGTCAAGAAATAAATTACCGAGCGCAGAAATCGCACTATTCGCTCTCATGCTCTTTTTACAAATCTCACGTGCAGCTTATACTGACGGCTAAAGGGTCTACTTGACAGAACAAATAAACGGGCTAAACTACTACAAGATCGTCACACGGTTAGGATCACGA
>JBAUFP010000088.1:0-2450 GCA_049679205.1 bacterium
GTGTATGGTTGATACCATCGCCTATCTTGCTTGTGAACAAATGGGGCTGCAGATCATCAATCTAGCACAACCAATTGATAGCCTAGCGTTAGTCGGCTGGGTCGACACTCCATCCAACGCCCGACATGTGTATGCGATTGACAACTACGCATACGTCGCCGACGGCCGAGGCGGTCTTATCATTATCGACGTCACGGATATTGAAAATCCAACCGTGGTAAGTCAGTTTGACACGCCTGAATATGCAAATGCCGTTTTTGTCTCAGACAACCGTGCTTATATAGGAGACGGTGACGGCGGGCTGTATGTGGTCGATGTGAGCGTCCCTTCTCAACCAGAGTTCTACGGGAAGCTCCCGACATCATATGCGAACGGCGTCTACGTCAGAAATGATACTGTTTTTGTTGCTGACCAGGACCTGGGATTGGTGATTCTAGTTGAGGAGGAACAATGATAGTGCTATTGCTGGCAATCTGCACGGCATATGGCCATAACGAAGTCACAGTAATCCAATCTTCGAACCGGCAGCTCACTGCACAGATGAGTTTCTCAGAGATCAATAAGCGCGAACAGGTCCCAATCACGCGGTTCATAATTGCCGAACACGAACCATCTTTCAGTTATCGGATCACCACCATCGATTCTGTTGCGCATGGGTCTACTCCAGAAATCCATAACCCCAGCCCGGTTAAAACCGGCGAACCCCTACGCATGGGAAATACCAAACTATACCCGATAGTCGTGTATCCAACCTATGTCGATGTAAATAATCATATTTATATCGAATCAATCGAAATTACGATAGATATTATACGGAGTTCGAATACACTTGAACTTCCATATTCACTGGCACAAGTGTTTGATAAGCTAGTTCTGAACTACAGCAGAATGGATGATACAGAGCCATCCGGGTATCTGATTATTGCACCTGACGCATTTATCGATGAACTGGCGCCGCTCGCAAACTGGAAAGAAAGAAAAGGCTGGCACGTCGAGGTTCGTTCCTTGTCTCAGACCGGAAGCAGCGCGAACGAAATCAGGAATTATATCGCCACTGCATACAACACATGGTCACCACCTCCCGAATACGTATTGCTGATCGGTGACGTGAACTACATCCCTGCTGCCTCTTCGACGCCTTCTTTGACTGATCACCCCTATACATTGATAACTGGTGATGATTTCTTCTCTGAGGTTCTGATCGGACGCTTACCAGCTGCTTCTGAACTCGAGTTGAACACCATGGTCGCAAAAATAACCGGCTATGAAACAGATCCCTATATGTCGAATACGGCGTGGTTCAAGCGTGCCTTAATGGTAGGAGCAAACGTACCAGTCGGAATCATGACAACTCCACTTCCGACTAAGCGTTGGGTAAGGGAAAGACTGCTCGAATACGGTTTTAATACCGTCGATACTGTATTTTTCCCCATGCCTCCTTCAGAAATCACAAATTCACTTAATCAAGGCGTGGTTTTCGTCAATTACCGGTCCGGTGAGGGCGATCCTGATGGCTGGCCCTGGCCAGATTTTAGAAATGATGATGTAAATGCCTTGAGTAATGGCTGGATGTTGCCGATCGTAACGAGCATTACATGCTTTACCGGCCATTTTGGTTATGGGACATGTTTTGGTGAAGCATGGCTTAGAGCGGGCAATCCAGTAACTCCAAAGGGTGCAGTCGGGTTCTTTGGCTCAGCTTCGCCATCGACGCATAGCCGCTGGAATAATTGTCTTGACCATGGCGTATACTGGGCTTTCGCCAATGAAAACATCCCGGATTTAGGACCTGCATTATACCGTGGGAAGATGGAGGTTTACACCAATTTCCCGGGCGATACGTCAATAATGTCCGGCAGTTCATTCTATTTCCATTCATTTAATCTTTTAGGTGACCCTTCATTGAGCGTGTGGACCGATATCCCAGATACTTTCCAAGTCGCGCACACATCATCGATGCCAATCGGTGCAAATTTCTTATCGATCACGGTTACGAATGCCGCAAGTCAACCAGTTGAAGGAGCAATGGTTAGCTTATACAAAGACGGTGAAGTGAAAGAAGTCGCATTCACCAATGCATCTGGTTATGTTGATTTCAACTTCTCCACAGCCATACAGGATACGCTTTTCGTGACCGTAACGAAACAAAATCATAAACCTTACCGGGGATTTTGCCTGGTCAACAATACATCAGTATATGTAGACCACTTCAGTCATACCGTTAGTGACCCGGGTGGCAATAATAATGGCGAGGTCAATCCGGGTGAAACAATACAGTTAGGTGTAACACTGAAAAATTATGGCAACGCAACGACCGCTACCAATGTATCAGCGCGTCTATCAATTAATGATCCACTTGTCACGGTCACCGATTCGATAAAATCATATGGAAGTATCAATCCCGGAGCTACGGCGAGCGCACCCCCTTTCTTGTTCAATGTTTCAACAAA
>JBAUFP010000089.1:0-4499 GCA_049679205.1 bacterium
TGGTATCAACCATACACACCACCCTGATGTTACCCGGGGTGGAGAATCTTCTGGCATATTGGGGATATTGAGGAAATGTATAAATATCTTCGACATGAAACCAGTATCGTGCTGCTACATAGACATACATCGTGTCATCCGGTGGTGCAACAACGTCATAAGCAAATATTGTTGGGTCCTGCCCTACGAGAATAGGGTTTGCGGGGTCGGCAATATTCAGAACGACCAAACCGCCACTGGTTGATGATGCCAGAGCAACGTATGCAAACGTATCCCTCACCGCGACACCACTTAGATCCCGGTCCGCAACGTATTGGCCAATAACATATGTTGATTCCGGATTGCTTATGTCAATAATCTGCAATCCGCCTTGTCCGTTTGCCACATAAGCCAGGTTATCGACCAACTCAACTTTCTTGGCGTAACCGGGGAGCGGACACTCGCCGATAATCGTGAATGTAGCTCCTGGTTGGGTGACCTCGGGTCGGCCACAGAATGACAGAATGGTGAGAACTAACAACAGGTATTTCAAATATCTCACATAACCCCCTAGTAATAAAATTCTAAACCCGCCCCTGCCTTGTATTTTACATAATCTTTTATGTCGCCAATGCCTTGTAACACTTCAGAAGAAGTACTTCTCCATTGACGCAGACCATATAACTTGAGCCATGCACCGGTTAGGACTCGGGAGTGAATGCTTATCATTGCCCGGTGCCTATTTTCCTGGCGACCGAAATGCAGTGAATCCTCTGGAGAAGATGCAGTGTAGTTACGGTAAGCGTAATTGTAAGAGAGCTTGAGCACAGTTGGCACGAGAACCACTGACTGCAGTTTTATATTACCGCTTAGAAAATGTTGGTAAAACGAACCGTCCGGTGTGAGCTCGGTACTTGATGTGATGACATCAGCAGAGTCATTCTCTGAAGTCCGGTATGTGTATCCAAAATCAAAATCCAGATATTTCCTGATTTTCTTTTCCAAGCCGAAAGAAACGATGTGACCACTGGCATCATACCGGTTGAATTCTTCGATGTAGTTATCCCATTTATGACTGTAACCAGCGCTCAGTGTGATATCCTGTATGGTGGTAAATGAGATCTTACCAGATATCGTATGATATGCAGCTTCGCAACCCATGTAGTCAGTACTCGTACCCTGCGGGTTCCGGTAATATCTTATCAGATAATTAGGGATGATCCCGTAGGATAGTTTAACGGCGAACTTGCTGAATGACTGGCGCAGCCCAAAAGTGTACTTCTGGTAATTCTTTTGATTGTTAATCAGAAAATTGTCGGTGTTCAAGCTGAAGCTAAAGGTCGTTGTGCGTTTGCCAAAGAACTTGTTACGCACAAGCAAATTGAAATCTACACCGGTCACCAAATCATCATAGGCTTCAAACGGAAAACGATAAGGACGGACTCCGTTCAAGAAATCGTCGATGTGTGGTTGTGAGTACGCATAGACATTGTCATCGTAACCAAAGCCTACATCAAGATTGTAGGAATAATCCCAGAACGCGATGAGAAAGAAAATGATCACTTTTCCTCGACTAAGAATCGCAAGGCGGCACTTTCAGCAACAGTACCAGCTAGCTTGAATTTCAATGTGTGTATGCCGTCTCCTAAATTGATATGAAAACTACGGGCATTCGATGGCACCAGGTTTTTCCTGTCTTTGTAGGTTATCATCTGCGACTTATAGCATTTCATGGGAAATTTCTCGACCTTGCCGTTTTCTTCGAGCATGATCGTGTAGTTCTGATCGCCGATCATCTTTTCATCATAGTTGAGTCTGGCAATCACGCGCAGACGCTGGGGTCCTTTGATGCGTAGCGCAACATTTCTGTCCTCCTTCAATTCGTAGTATTTGATGATTCTCTCTTCCTCAATAGCTTCGATGATTGCACTGTATTCCGCTGCTGGGATTTCGTCCCAGCGTTTGGGTGATTCATATGCGAATTTCACGAGGATGGTATCCTGGGGTGATGACCAGTGAGTCAGTTTGTAGCGATTCAATCCCTCAGGCACTTCAATATAGAACGAGCGCCACTTGCTCAATGACCGGCCTTTCTTGTCTCTCGTTACTCTTGATTCATCCGATTCGAGGGTTATGATATTCTCGTCGATTTCATTTTCCTGCAAGATCACTTTATAAATTTCGCTACCCATGTTGTTCTTGGGCCAGACAATCCGTGTGTACAACCTGAGGTATGTTGGTCCCTCAACCGAAAAAGAAAGCGGTTGATTCTTGGTCAACAGCAGATACTCGTCGGTTTTTTTGGTGACAATCTCAATTTCCCACTTCTTGTAGGGTTCTACGTTCTGCAATTGTGAGACAAGACAAAGTGCCATCACAAGATTAATCATTTTTTCTCCTTTTCAGGTAATAATCAATGTCAAATCGCAGTAAGATGAACAGAATAATGACAAGGATTACTGCTGCAACTATGGCAAAGGTCACAGAATATTTATATTCATGATACAGACGTCCTTCTCCTGGATTAGGTAACGGGATTGGCGCAACCGCAAGACCATATGCGTTAGCCAAGGCGTTTGCATCCAGCAAGTTTATCACCGGCACGCCCATCGTAGAGAATTGTGCGATCAGGCCTTTCCCGGTTCTCAAGGCACGCGGCCTGATCAATCCGGCGTCAGCCTCGGCGCCGGCAAGCGCGGTTGCTGTCTCGCCGACATTGATAAAGAGCTTAACCTTGCCTCCGGTGCTGTATTTTTCCATTTTCCTTTCGATGATTTGATCCAAGTTCGCCGCGTCGAGTAGTGGCACGATGTTCCTCAAGGCAGCCTGCTCAATGCTCTCCCGACCTGCCGGACTGAGACCCCTACCTACATCGTCTTCACCACCGAGGGAAGCAGCGGTTGTTTTTGATTGCACTATTCTGTTCTCCCCGAGCATGCTTTCCATGTCCAGATAGGTGAACTCTGGGTAATTCGCACCCCACATCGACGAGCTGACCGAGGTAATGATTATCGGCTGGAGCCCAAGAACTTCAATCGCACTCAGAACGTTGATGTTAAGCGCTGGATACGATCCGGATAGAGATACGGCGACCAGGTCATTTCTCCTAACACCCGCATCCTTGATCAATTCAACGATCAACGCCGCAAAATTCGGGTTGGTCGATGTCAATTTTGCGTCAAGGTCGCCACGCTCGGTTGTAATTGGAGAATATTGAATACCGATAATACCGGTCTCATTGGGATCATTGATACGGTCAATGGGTATACCCATCTCTAACACTCTATTTTTGATCACGCCAAAAGCCTGCTGTGCTGTTTCTGCAGCCTGCAGCTTTTCTCTGTAGTATTTCGCTTCGACCCTGGTCTTTGAGTTGAGTTCTATGATCATTAGCAGAACAGTGATACTCGTTACAATGAGAAGCGATAAAATGGATATCTTGCCTTCGCGTTTCTTCATGGCAGCACTACTCCGTTATGAACAATGATAATGATAAGCCGCACCAGACTTGATACGATTATCATGGCCGAGAGCGTCGGGATAATACCCTGACGGGCTATCCAGTAAGCGATCAGTCCGGGAATCACGAAGCCAACGGTTTGAATATTCAGACTGAACGTATTCAAGTTTATCATAGGGGACATGCGGGTAAGATAAGCGATCAGATAGCCTATTAGTATAGATATGATCAGTAGCCTGCGTCCATAGATTATGATGTACTTGGAGAGGATTTTGATTATTAGATAGGTTATCAAACCCGCGAGTACGGTCGCGATGACCTGCACTGGATGGTGCAAGACCAAAGCAATGTAGCCAGGTACAACAATACCACCGGCTGCTAGTCCAATTGTTTCTGTCAAGATAAGGCTAAGGAACATTCCAATACCAACTGATTCGATCAGTATCATTGATTCCTTTCAAGGAGCAAAAATTGCTGCATCAGTTCTTCACCGTAGCCGACCGTGTTTCCCATTGCAAAGATAAGACTCTCGTTGGTTACGAAATCTGTTATTGCCTGTACGGCATCTGCTGGAGCCTTTCCGCCCACATCGAGTATCTGTTCACTTCCCAGTGTTTTGTGGAGTTGTCTTGCTAAGATCTCAGTACCACTGCCAGTAAGAATGTAATGGTCGGCTTGGAGACGTTCTCTGATGAGTTTCGCCATTTGGAATGACCGGTCAATACGGTCATTGCGACAGTTCACCATGATATTGATCTCCGGGTATTTTTTGTCAATCATCTGCCATATTAAATAGGTTGAGTCGGGATCGTTTGCTGCCATAGCGTTGATAAGTGTTGTTTCTTTGTTGACCAGGGTGATTGTGTGTTTCCTCAGTACCCCCGGATCAGGTGTCGCTTTACGCATGGCTTGGAGTGCGTCATGTTCGTCAATATTGAAGTGTTTGCAGACGTCAAGCGCCAGGGCGACGTTTGCCTTATGTTCGATATAATGAAAGTCGCTTATTATATGGTCGGGCAATCTTTTTGTATCTGAAATGTACACTTTTACTTTTTTGCTT
>JBAUFP010000090.1:0-3008 GCA_049679205.1 bacterium
TAATCTACCTGGATGAGGTTAGTTCAAGCAAGCCGGTCAGGCTGTCCTACCGCCTCCAGGCGAAATTCCCGATCCGTGCTAAGGTTCGTGCGTCCCGGGTTTACGAATATTATAATGTTGATGACGAGGCGCTTGAGCAGCCCTTTGAAATGAGGGTCACCCTCTAGCGGAATATAGAAGGATACGCCTTCTCCGGAGGGCGTATCCTTCTGAAGAAGTCCCAAACCACCTTGACGCAGAGCCAGATATCGATATAATTACATGGTGATTCAGACCACTGAACAATCAATTCTATGTGGTATTTTTGTTTTCTATGAAGAAGAAAGAGAGGATAAAAGGAAAAGGGTATGAGAAATTACGAGGCAATGTTTATTTTTAATCCAGAACTGAGCGAAGAGAAATTAGAAGAAAGTATCAAAGCCGTGGAAAAGATCATAAAAGACAATGCAAAGGGTAGGTTGAATACAGAGAATTTGGGCAAAAAGACCCTGGCATATCCGGTTAAGAAGTCAAATGAGGGTTTTTATGTCAATTATGATTTCGAAGCGCCGCCCACGGCGATCAGCAAAATCAAGGAAGAACTCAAGCATAGTGAGGAGATCTTGAGATTCATTGTTTTTGTGAAGGATGTTAAGAAATGAGCAATCTTAGATTAGGTTACCTAAACTCGGTTCAGATAATTGGCAGACTCGTTGCTGATCCCGAGTTACGTTATACTCAGAAAGGTGCACCAGTGTGCGATTTTCGGATCGCGTCAAGCCGAAGGTACAAAAATCGGGAAACTGGTGAGCAACAGGAGGAGACTCTTTTCATAAACATCGTAGCCTGGCGTCGACAAGCCGAGCTGGCCAATGATTATTTGAAAAAAGGCAGCGCAGTTTTGATTGAAGGTCGAGTGCGTTCTCGACAATGGGAATCAGCTCAAGGCGAGAAGCGTTCGGCAATCGAAATAGTGGCGCGCCGCATTCAATTCCTCGATATGCCCCAAGCTGGCGCTGGTACCGGGACCGAGCCAACAACCGATACCGATGAAGATACAAAAGACGACGGCTCGGTTGATACACCCTTCTAATACTGGGAAAGGAGAAAAATGGCGAGAAGATGTCGTTTCTGCAAAGATAAGGTAGACGAAATTAGTTATAAAGATACATCAGTCTTGAAAGGTTTCATAAATGAGCGCGGTAAGATATTGTCTTCGAGAATAACGAAGACATGTTCCTTCCATCAACGTAAGCTGTCCCAGGCAGTCAAGCGGGCACGCGAGATTGCCCTGCTACCGTACGAGACAAGATGAAAGTCATTCTCCTCAAAGCCGTGGATAGAATTGGTAAGCCTTTTGACGTGGTTGAGGTGAAGAGCGGGTATGCAAGGAATTATCTCTTCCCGCACAAGATGGCAATGGAAGCTACTGAAGGCAATCTGAGAGGTCTGGAAAAATCGAAGAAAAGGTTTTCGAAACAGATGGATAAGATGAGAATGATGAGCATGGATATTGCCGAGCGTATCAACAACCTGTCGGTTAAGACAACAATAAAAACCGGTATGGATGGAAAGACATTCGGGAGTATCACGTCGGCTGATCTGGCGTCACTGTTGAAAGTGGAAGGTGTTGACGTTGATAAGAAACACATCATTCTTAAAGAGCCGTTGAAGCAACCAGGTGTGTATGATATAAAGGTTCATCTTGGCGAGAATCTGGATGCCGTGTTTAAACTCGCTGTTGTAGAAGAGGGAGTGTAGGATCCTCGAAGTCTTTGTTAACGCAGTCATTGAAGACCAGCAGTGGCACACCTATGTGGTTCTATTGAAGGAAAAATTCGGTGAACGCACCCTGCCTATATGGATCGGGGAAAGCGAGGCAATGGCAATAGCTTTGTCCCTGGAGGGAGTGAAACCCAAACGCCCGTTAACCCATGATCTCTTGAAATCGGTGCTCGATGCGTTCCAGGCTAAAGTCTCGAAAATCGGTATCGTCGATTTGAAGGATGAAACTTACTACGCGAAGATTTTTGTCGAAGTCGATTCCAGGGTCTACGCGATTGACGCGCGTCCATCAGATTCGATCGCGCTTGCTTTGCGCACGAAGAGTGCGATATGGGTCAATGACGGCATAATCAACCAAAACGGCATTGTACTGCAAGGCGACAAGACCATTGAAGAATTGAAACGCCGTTTGCGCAATACCAAGCCTGAGTTTTTTGGCGAGATGGATTTTAACAAATAAGATCCAACACAAAATTTGGACACAAAAAGAAATATCATCGATCTCAATAAACTTTCGCCTCCTGAGAAAAAGATGATTGGCGAGATACTTGAAATCAGGGAGCGGGAAGTCAATAAAGTTATGATCCCGAAAAACGAGGTCGTGGCTTTGGCGTATAGCACGCACCTTGATGAAGCAGTTGCTACCTACCAGAAATACCATTACTCCAGATATCCGGTCTACCTGGAAAATCTGGATCAGGTGGTCGGCACTCTCTATATCAAGGATATTATTTCCTTTTGGAATGCTTATCGAGATTATCCAGTGGTTGAGTTCGTAAGATTGCCTCACTTTGTGTACGAAGACAAACCTGCGTTGAGTGTGTTTTTGGAGTTGCAGAGGTTGAAGCTTTCCCTGGGTGTTGTAATCGATGAATTCGGCGGTGTTTCCGGCATTATCACAGTTGAGGACCTGATCGAAGAGATCGTTGGCGATATCGAGGATGAATTCGACAAGAAGAAAAAGCCCCTCGTGGAGAAGATAACTGAGAACGAATTTTACCTGAATACAAGGATGGAACTCGATGAATTCTCGGAGAGGTTCGGAATCGCCATTGATGAAGATGATGTTTCGACCGTCGGCGGCTTGATCATCAAATATGCCGACCGCATACCAAGGGTGGGGGAGGAGATCAAGTACAGGAATTTCTTGTTCACGATAACCGAAGCAACCCGCAGGAAGATAAGTAAGGTTAGAGTCAAAAAACTCTGAGTCTGCGACTCATCGATTACAGCGATTCAAAAAA
>JBAUFP010000091.1:0-5456 GCA_049679205.1 bacterium
GGCCAGAGGATGAATATGCCCGGGCCCTTAACTTTGATGAACCGACCAAGTCGGAACACGACGGCTCGCTCATATTCCTTCAAAACCTTGATGGAACTAAGGATAATCAAGACAATTACAACGATTAGAATTGTGGTGACTCCCATGGGTCCTCCTTTTCGTATATTCTATGTAAAGTCCTGAGAAAGTCAAGGCTCTGCTGCAAAGACGTGCGATTTTTCCCGGATGCAACTGGGAAATTGACATTTTCTCAATTCCGGTTAAATTAAACCATGGTTCTGCTATCATTACTATTTATTTGTGCGCTCGATGTGCGGGGAATATGGATTCCCCGTTGGTCAATCAATGACCACCAGAACATCTTTGCCACACTCGATGGCAGATTCAATCATGTTTTCCTCCAGGTGTTTGCCTTGGGCGAGGCCTATTATCCTTCAGGTGTTGTTCCATCCAAGAAACAAGATGATGCTTGGCTAAGGGATTTCCTGAGGGAGGCGCATGCGAGGAACATCAAGGTCTCAGCTTGGGTCAATGTTTTTTACTCGTGGGGTTTTGCGCCTCGAACCCGGGATCGGCGCCACCCGGTAAACCTTCATCCGAATTGGTACGTTGAAAACAGAGATGGTGAATCAATACTCGGTTTCGGCACGGAGGTGTTAAGAAAGCGTGGCATTGAGGGTTACTACCTGGCACCGGCCAGTGCGCAAGTACACAAGTATTTTCATAACGTCATTGATGAAATATTGGATAACTACGACTTCGACGGGATCCATCTTGATTATTGTCGGTATCCGGGGCGCAGTTTCATTTATGATGTTGCGTTGCGGAGTAAATTCATGAGAGCACATGGTGTAGACCCAAGGGCTCTGTCTTTGCCTGGTTTTGAATATCGGTATGGTACCTGGGGTCGCACTGACATCGAAGGGCATTGGCAGAAATTCGTACGCGACGATCTGACCCTATTCATCAAGGATCTGAATGAGCGCATGAGAGAAAAGAAACCACAGGTCACTCTGTCGGTGGCCGTGAAAGCGGATCATAAAGCGGCGACCCGTGATTTCTATCAGGACTGGCCAAAATGGGTCAATTCAGATCTAGTTGATTTTGTCTGCCTGATGGCTTACAGCAACAATATCGAGAACATTCTTTCGGAGACTTTAGAGGCGGTTAATGATCCAGGTAAGGTCGCGGTGGGGCTTGGTATTTACCGGCTCAGCCCCGAGCGGATCAGAGCACAGGTGAACGGCGTTGCTGCGCGCCCGTTTTCCGGAGTCGTTTTCTTCTCCTATGAAGAGTTGAGGAAGAATACCGCATTTCTGGATGCTTTAGACTGAATTCTCAACACTAGATATCATTTTCTGTTCCGACAGTAGCTGAATTGCAGGTTCCGGCAAGACAATTTTTGATGAAAATCGTTTTCTTGACAATGGTTATCTTTGGAGTAAAATAGTAGTAATGGAAAATGTCTATCTCCTGCTGGGAAGCAATGTTGGTGACCTTGAGGAGAACCTGAAGCAGGCGATAGAATCCATAGCGGCAAGAAACATCAAAATAAAGAAAACCTCCAAAACCTATAAAACAAAACCCTGGGGTGTAACTGGTCAGCCCGACTACTTGAATATCGCGCTGGAGGTGGAGAGTGACCTGTCAGCACAGCAGTTGCTTAAGATATTCAAGACCATTGAACAGGAGATGGGACGCATAAACATAGAAGAAAAGTGGCAACCCAGGGTGATCGACATTGATATTCTCTTTTGGGGAGACCACGTTGTTGAACATGCTGAGTTGAAAATTCCACACTGTGAATTTTTTAACCGACCGTTCGCGATAAAGATTCTTTCTGATATTGCACCGGATTTCAAACCCCCGGGTTCAAGGAAGACATTACAGGAACTCAGTATCGGAACGAGTAATGAGGGAATTGAGATTCATTGCGATTGAAGGCGTTATCGGCGCCGGCAAGACTTCGCTGACCAAGGTTTTGTCCAATAAGATGCACGCCGGCACAATACTAGAAGAATTCGAAGAAAATCCGTTTCTTGCCAAATTCTATGCGGATCCAAAGAAGTATGCTTTTCACACCCAGATCTATTTTCTCATGTCGAGATACCGAAAGCAGCGTGAGATTGCACAGATCGATTTGTTCAATTCGCGGGTGATCACTGATTATCTTTTCGTTAAAGACCGTATCTTCGCCGAGGTGAACCTGAGTGACGAGGAGTTTGCCTTGTATGACAAAATATATGCGATTCTCGCGGTTGATGTTCCGCGCCCCGATTTGGTCATCTATTTGCAGGCAAGCCCAGAGGCATTGTACAAGAGGATCAAGCAGCGCGGTCGTCTGTACGAGCGGGATATTGATTTCGAATACATTGAGCGGTTGAGCGAGGCGTATAACACATTCTTCTTTCACTATAATTCATCGCCGATGTTAATCGTAAACATAAAGGGATTTGATTTTCTTGCCAATCCCAAAGATTTGGATTTGCTCCATAGTGAACTAATGAACCTGAAAGAACTGCGTCGTGTATTGTCGAGAGAATGATTACCATTAACACAATTGTATCGATGAAGAAAAAGGGTGAGAAGATAGTTTCCCTCACCGCATATGATTTCATCAGCGCGCGGATTCTCGATGAAGCAGGGATCGAAATAATCCTGGTGGGCGATTCGGCCGCCAATGTATTCGCTGGAGAAAAGACAACACTGCCCATCACCATGGAGGAGATGCTTTATCATACCAGAGTGGTTGCCCGGGGTGTTAAGAATGCCCTGGTTATCGCCGATATGCCTTTTTTGTCCTACCAGGTTTCGCTGGAAACGGCGATATCAAATGCCGGACGATTCCTGCAAGTCGGTGCGTGTGGCGTGAAACTGGAGGGCGGGAAGTCGATGGTAGAGACCGTTAAGAAACTGGTTGACTTGGGAATCCCGGTAATGGGACATCTGGGTCTGACACCGCAGTCAATTCACAAATTCGGCGGCTACAAGATTCAGGGTATCGGCGAAGCGGCTGCCGCGCAGATGATTGAAGATGCAAGAGCGCTTCAGGCAGCCGGCTGTTTCTCCGTTGTGCTCGAGAAAATTCCGCGCACGTTAGCCCAGAAGATAACAGAAACACTTGAAATTCCTACGATTGGCATTGGCGCCGGGTTGTATTGTGACGGGCAGATTCTCGTACTGCATGACCTGCTGGGGTTGTACGAGGATTTCACACCCAAGTTCGTTAAGCGATATGGCCAGCTGGGCGAGCATATGCGGCGTGCCGTGCAGGATTACAAAAAAGAAGTGAAAGAAGGTATATTCCCGGACAAGGAACACTCGTTTGATCCATAATCACGTTCAGCAGGCAATGTGCTAGCACGATTCTCTCCGGTAAATACAGCTTGGAACTGATACAGATTTTTAGTTATCCATATCATCATCATATTAATTCCCCACATCCTAGATGATTAGTTCGCTGTTACTTCTTACTCTTTTAGGGCTCGATTTTCCTATCTGCACCGCGCCGAATTTTCAGGATTACCCGGTGGTGAGATATGTTGACGGTTCTTATTGCGTTTTCTGGTCTGATCAGCGTCTTTTTTCCTCAATGCAGCAATATGCGGTTTATGGTGCGCGCGTCACTGTCGACGGCCATGTGATAGATCCAGATGGCATACCCATTTTTTGCGATAGTGTCGCGTCACGCTTCGACGTTGCCTTTGGCATTTCAAATTTCCTTGCCGTATGCCGCAATGGCTGTTGAACCAGCGGTGATATCATCGGAGTGCGGGTCACCCCCCAATGCGATACGATAAATTCCCTGACGATTCATGCCGATCCCTTTATTCAATCGGATCCCGCCGTCGCGTTTTGCGGTGAGAGTTATGTTGTGGTGTGGTCGGATGGACGGTTTGCACAAAACTACTTCTGGCTTGCCGCGGCCTCGGTTGACACGGCCGGTGTCATCATCGACACGAGCCTATGCATTGGTGCCCAAGCGATGGTGAGTGAGCACTGCCCGGACATCGACTTTGATGGTGATCGGTGTCTTGTCGTTTGGTACAATTATGATGAGCCCTTTGGCGTTTATGGCAGATTCATTGATGAACTGGGTGTGCCTGAGGATACAGTTGTGACCGTTGCGACAACGTCGGCGGGTTACAATGTTGACCCGAGCATCTCTTTCATGGCTGATCGAAATCTGGTGGTCTGGGCTGACAAACGCCCGGGCTACAGCGATCTGGATATCTGTGGTCAGTTTCTGTCCACTACGGGTGGATCAATCGGGGAGAAGTTAACCATCGCGACCGGTCCGGCCAATCAGATGTACCCTAAGGTGTGTAACAACGGGACCCAATTTCTTGTCATTTGGCGCGAGGCAGCGATAGGAATATTCGGTCAGTGGTTGGATACAACCGGGGGTTCTGTCGGCGGGATTTTTCGAATATCGGACAGTACGTCGTTCTATCGTTTTCGTGCTGGTATTGACGCGTCAGCGGCGAACTTTCTTGTAGCATGGAGCGAGGTACATGATGATGAAACAGATATTTTCGGTAGTGTCGGAGTCACGACGAGCGTCGAAGAAAGATCATTGGGTTGTATGCGCGCTCCATACGGCTCGACAGTAATCCGGGGGGCGCTGCCATTTTCACGAGACAAAAATGTCCGTATCTATGACGTGTGTGGTCGTGAAGTCACAAGCCTGCCTGTTTCATGCGGGATATATTATATCCAGGTCGAGGAGAGAATTATTCAAAAAATAGTAAAGGTTGAATAGACACAGTTGCTCGGATTAAAGAAATGACACGTAATAATCATTTAAACATAAGACTGGCAATTCTTGCCGACAGCGAGACGCTCGCCGCGTTACTCGGTGAACTCGGCTACCCGAACACGAATGCTTTTGCAGAAGAGAAACTGAAGCAGCTCGCCAAAAGGGAAGACGACCGCGTCTTTGTTGCTGAGGATGAGGGAGAGGCGGTTGGTTTTGCTAGTTGCCACATCATACCGTTGATACACGAAGAGCATAATCTATGCCGGGTTACCGCACTCGTTGTGGCGTCGGATCACCGACGACGGAAAATCGGTCGCCGGCTGATGAATGCGGTTGAGGAATATGCGCAGAAATATGGTTGCGGTAGGGTTGAGATCACGAGCGGCGAACGCCGGCAAGATGCTCACAGTTTCTATGAGCATATCGGCTATGGAGAAGTGTCGCGTCGCTTTCTCAAGACACTGGAATGGAAAGAGCCATGAAGATAAGAGCAATCACGGTTGGCTTTAATGTGGCCTTGCCTCTATTTGCTCGGCGCATCAAGAAAATTGGCGAATTCATCATGTCGGCCAGGAAGACGTTTGAGGAATCAGGGTATGAGGTACAGACAACACGAATAACAAGTCAACCGTGGTCCGAATATCTTTCTGGTCTGGGTACGCGAAAGCTCATCGA
Source organism: bacterium (assembly GCA_049679205.1). Taxonomy (GTDB): domain Bacteria; phylum Hydrothermota; class Tepidihabitantia; order SM23-42; family SM23-42; genus SM23-42. Next base: position 5,435 of record JBAUFP010000091.1, read on the forward strand.
AAGCGTTAGGATACTTGAAGGT
>JBAUFP010000092.1:0-27034 GCA_049679205.1 bacterium
GGCATCGGCATCGCCGGTCAGGTGTAGTGCCCCTTTGTCTGCCTTTCGTTCGTAGAACCTGGAAAGGGCCGAACCTGCTGGCCGGAACAAATAGGACAGCCCACTAAAGACAAGTACAAACAGAGGAAATGCCGCTATTTCTGATGCATGTTCAAAACCAAACCAGTTGTAGACAAAAAGCTGAATCCGATAAAACAGATAGAACGTAACAATGGTTATCATCGACTGCCATAATATTAACCACCACGTATGATGCTCGCGGTAGTGCACGATTTCATGAGCGAGCGCGGATAATATCTCGTCCTTTCCATACTTTGATAACAAGGTATCACCTAGTAGTATCCGTTTTGTGTTGCCTAAACCGGCCACGGCGGCATTTGCCTTCGTGGTCTTGCTACTCAGATCGATGCTGAATATGCCGCGCACCTTTAAATCCGCCCGAATACACAGTTCAGCGATATCCTTCTTCAAGCCATCATCATCCAGAGGTTTTGTTTTGTAGAACAGGGGCAGGATTATTATTGGAAAGATATTCGCCAAAACGACGCTAATACCGACCATGATCAATGCAAGCCAAAGCCACCACAAAGCCGGTGCAGCTGGAATGACAAGAAAAATTGTGCCAAAGACAATGATCCCAAGTACAAAAGTAACCAAAAATGACTTGACCCAATCAGCAAACCATGAACGACCCGTTTGCGTCGAAAACCCGTATTTATGTTCTATCCTATAACCTTCTTGATACGCAAAAGGAATGGTCAGTAGAGAGTAAACAACATACAATGCCGAATAGTATATGACGATCAACAGCACTCTGCTAGCCACAGAAAGCTTAATGTATTGTACGAACAGTTTCGAGATATCAAACTGTAATAGAATCAACAAAAAAACCGCAGTGACGATTAGCGACGCGATACCGATCTTCCGGTTATCGCGGCGATAGCGACGGGCAATTTCTTGTCTTTCCTTGTCGATCAGTGGGTGGAATTGTTCTGGATGCATCTCACATTTTATCGACTCCACGTGATATGTCAATGCAATTAACTCTGCCGAGAATTATCAAGAGCTATTTCTAAAGTAATTTCTCGACTCACTCCCATTTCTGTGAAATGAGAGTTCGCTCGAAAGATAACGCCCTTGCCCAAAAACGAACAGGGTTGGAGAATAAAATAGCTGGTTGGAAGCATGTCAATGGAAACTTGACTTTCCCACCTTTTGGATTAGAATAGGAAAAAACAAGGGGGCATGATGAAACAAGTCTATGTGTTTGGGAAACCAGACTGTCCAGTTTGTAAAGATACGCGTGAGAAGTTGGCATATTTCAAAGAAAAGAACGATTTCGCGGCTCAGATCAAATACTATGACATGGACACAGTGGACGGGCTAACCGAAGGTGCATATCACGAGGTAGAAGATATCCCAACCGTGATAATCTTTGATGACAAAAAAGAACTCATACGCTGGGTCAAGAAACCCCCGGTTAGCGAAGAGTTCTTACCGTATTTAACTTAGGTAGTCAGCATCCATAAACTCAGTAAACTCAAGAAAATCCTGAAAAGCTACCCCGGTGTAGTAGTGGCATTTTCCGGCGGGGTAGATTCCAGTTTTCTGTTACGGATCGCCAAAGATGTATTAGGCAAAAATGTCATTGCCGTTACCGCGGTCTCACGTCTGCAGCCCAGAAAAGAAATCACTGAAGCCAAGCAAACCGCCCAGCGCCTGGGTGTCAAACACGTGACAATAAGAACTGACCCGCTTAAAGAGAATGCGGTCCGAAGCAATCTGGCGAACCGGTGTTATCACTGCAAGCTACTTCTTCTCACCCAACTCAAGAAGATCGCCCAGAAAAACAACTATGTAGTGATTGAAGCAACGAACAAGTCAGATCTCCGATACCACCGGCCCGGCATCAAAGCGGTTAAGCGTCTGGGTGTCGCATCACCGTTGGTTGAAGCAGGTTTTGAAAAAGAAGAAATAAGGCAGGCCGCGCGCCGGCTCGGGCTTCCTAGTTGGAATAAACCCAGCATGGCTTGTCTTGCCTCACGCATCCCGTATGGCCAGGAAATAACTGCCCAAAAAATGAGGCGCATTGATAAAGCCGAAGACTACCTGCGCCGGCTTCGATTTACACAAGTACGGGTGCGTGACCACTATCCAATGGCCCGCATCGAAGTCAATACAGCCGAGTTGGAGAAAATACTAAAACAGCGTAAACGAATCGTACGCTACCTGTGTGGGCTCGGCTACATATATGTCACGCTTGACCTGGCAGGCTACCGTACCGGAAGTTTTGACCTCTAATGGCGAAGACCCTCGGCGCATTAACCAAATCAATCTTCAAAGTAGGCTTGTTCGGTTTTGGCGGCGGCCTGGGCATGCTCGCCTTGCTGCGCGCAGAATGCGTAAAAAAGAAAAAATATATCTCGGACGATGAACTCTGCACGGCCGTAGCCATGGGTCAGATGCTGCCTGGTCCCTTTGTGCCGAATTACTGCGAATACATCGGCTATCATCTTTTCGGACTGCGTGGAGCAATTGCCGCGGGCGCAGCGCTCATCATTCCCTCCTTCGTATTGATGATCGTTTTGTCCTGGTTCTATCTGACCTATAGTACCCTGCCGGGAATAACACTCATATTCAAAGGTATCGGGGCTGTGATCACGTCAATAATACTGTGGGCAGCTTATGAGATGGGCAGGGTTTTGATCAAGGATGCCAAAGGCATTATCATCTTCTTCTTTGCCCTGGCCCTCTTTCTCCTGAAGTTCGATCCAATACTAACCGTTATCCTCTGCGGTATTCTAAGCATCGCCATTGAACATACTAAATTTCTGAAGCATCTGGTCTTTGCCGTACCTTTGTTTCTTTTTGACCTCAAGCAGGCCCTGGAGTTGTTCAGTATATTTCTTAAAATCGGTGCCATAATATTTGGCGGGGGTTATGGAGCAATACCTTTCATCCAAAACGAGGTATGTAATGTGAGAAACTGGCTCTCCGCAAAAGAATTTATTGATGGCGTTGCCCTGGGCCAGATGACCCCGGGACCAGTAGCGATAACCGCCACCTTTGTTGGCTTCAAGGTGATGGGCATACCCGGTGCAATAGTGGCCACGCTGGGTATATTCCTGCCTTCGTTCCTGATGCTGATGCTTCTGATACGCGTTTACAACAGAATATCGGACAACAAGTATGTCATTTCTTTTTTCAATGGCATAAAATCAGCAGTTGTCGCCATCCTGATATCCACTGGATTCTACTTCGCATTATTGAATTGGACACAACCGGCATATGCGGTATTCGGAATTGCCGCCTTGCTCGTACTCCTTTTCCTGAAACTCGAACCCATATTCCTGATACTCATCGCGGCTGTATTCAGTCTTATTGCGGGTTAAACCGAATGGGGTGAGAATCAACACTCACCCGGCAATTTCATCAAGGGAAAAGAACAGGATCAGTGTATTTAATGGCTTCGGTCATTGGGGTTCGGTCAAGCGCACTTCAGTGACTGCGCTGCGTTCCTTGCCGCTTATCAAATCCTTTACTTTCAGCACGATGATGTAATTACCCGGCACTAGATCCATGGGGTGGTACTCAGCTCCAAAATAGGCGATATTACCCGGTTCAGTCCAATCCTTTATCATGACGTCAACGACTTCCTGGCGCATTTTTTCCTTATTATAAACTTCATACGTCGTTCGCACTCTATACAAACCCTCTTTGGTCTCCAGGTTGTATGCCTCCGAGTAGAAATAGAAAGGTCTATGGACCGGTAAATCGGTTTCTAAGAGGGGGATGACCCGGCCCACCGGTTTCTCAAATTTCTCACGGGTGAATGATTTGTCAATCAAACGTACCGGTATCAGATCGCTTATCTCTTTCACGTCATCCTGGTATTCAATAAGGTTAACCGACAATTCCTTTTTCCCGGAGCGCTCGTTCTTCATATCAATTAGTTCCAATTCAACGCGGTACTCCTCGGGCTTAAGCCAGAGATTTATTTCATCGACGAATGTTCCCTTTGCACCACCCTCGGGGACCAAGATGTGACGCGTATGGTTCACAATACTATCCCAACGGTTGAATACTTTGACATCCCTGAATAAGACGAGCCCGGTCGTATCATCAAAATCCACACCGAGGTATATCTCCAACCGAGTCAAATTTTTCTGCTGCCGAAATCGTCCATGCGACATCACAAAATTCAAGGATTCATCAAACTGCACATCGATGGACGTATCTGAAGCGGCTTCCCTCAGGTGGGGGATAATAACGCGGTCGCCAAACTCAAATTGCGAAATCAAATCATAGGCGCGCGCCATGCGTACGAAATCGAATATCAAGCCTTCTTTCCCGTAAGTCCAAATCTCTGCGGGTCTCACCCGAATGTTAGACTGTACGCCGATCGTTTTCTCCTGAGTAATTATCTCTTTCCTTGCCTCTCCGTACCTTACGTATACTGGTATGCGATCGTCACTCAGCGGTGCATTGCCTCCAAATTGCCGGAAGGCGTAAGTACTACGCTCCTCAAATAAAGCACGCTCTTCATCTTTTCCATCCCAGTAATCATCATAAAACATTGTTCTTTCCTGGGTCGACTCCAAATTCAGGTATATTCCCGCCGCTGCGGTGTCGATGCCTCGCAAACCAAGATACCAGACTCTTTCATACTCGAGTAAACGGTAATAACGCGCCGCAAATATGTTAACGGCACAGCAAATAAAAAGGAATGCAAAAAGAAAAGAGAAAATGGCCCATCTCTTGTTTTTCATTTTTCCCCCAATCATTCCGGGCTTGTTTTATCCTCGTGCCAATCATATGTACCTGGGGCGATATCGGAAAGCCACTCTTCATCCCGGCTTCCTTCCCTTATCCCGGCATTCAATATATCGGTGAGTTCCCCTGGTTTTAATATCTTGATGAGTCTTGGATTGTGATCACTCCTAATATCACTGAAAAGAAAATCATTCCTACCGTAGTAATACCATACCTCGAAAGGCCGGGCCCAATTCTCAACCGACATGGTTTCTATCTCATCGGGCGGACCTAGCATTACATAAAGACGGCCCCGTTCTGAATCCCTACCCAGCAAGTCACTGGTTGAAAACCTCTTATCGGCCTCGGCTATCCGTTGTTCGAATTGCCGATAATCATGAAGGCTCCAAAATTCTTTCAAATAGACCTCTTGTTGAACATCACTCAGATTACGGAACTTCTTGTATTCATCTGAACTGATAATATATTGAATCTCGTGATAGAATTTTCGACCCGCAGCGTCATCTGAGGCCACTATAGTGAAAGACGAACTGCGCGCAACACTCGACGCAGAAGAGGGATCACCAATCTCTATTGTGTATTCGTACATACCGGATACTAATCTGGATAAATCGACGACATGCGTATCAATCTGTGCATAATCATATTTCACCAACTCCCTTTTGTCATGCAGCAGGACGGCGCCCGTATGATCATGAATTTTATATTCAACTAGGTAGTACAGACTATCCGGTACCAAACCATATAACTCAAGATAAGAGAATAACCTATCAGCTGGGGTGAAAGCGGCATTGACTGAAGGTAACATAGCAACGCCATGGAACCGAAACTGACCTAAACCCCATTTACCCAGTACCAAGTCGCTACAAGCAAAGGAGGCCGCCTCTGCAGAAACTTCAATAACCCCCATATCATGAAGATCATACGTCTTTACGTGCACATCGAAATCATAATTGAATCGACCAGGATATAGATCCAACGAGAGGTGATCGATTATGAAATCCTCCCAATCCTCCTTGTACACATCCACACTTTTCCTGCCTTCAACAAAAGCCGAATCCGTGCCATCGTTGTTGTGAATAGCAAACGTATATGAGTATGTCGCACATATCGTATCTCCGGCGACTAAGTCTTGTGAATCAACGAGAGCTGAAATTGGCAACTGATACCAAACCTCTACATAGCCAGCCTCGAAACGGAACACCTCGACTTGTAGTGTTTGCAGTACAATCAGCAGTAACGGGATCATTCATACCCTCAGGCACAATTATATTTAACCATCGTTTCGATGTCAACCTTATCAAATCTTCCAGAAAAACATGACCGATAGTCTAAAGCGCCCTTGTCGAACCAGAAACCATTGACAAAAAAGTGAATCACGCTATACTAACGTGTCGGCGGCGTAGCTCAGCTGGTAGAGCAGGAGAATCATAATCTCTGTGTCGGGGGTTCGAGTCCCTTCGCCGCTATTTCCTTATGGGTGAGAATGGCGTAAATAATTGGGTATGTGCGAGGAACAGAGTAGCATCGATGAGGCGCGAAAACATCATTGTGCCGTCCACAAGACGCCGGAACCTCAATAATAGCAGTTCTTCAATCGCCCATCTGAGCCCTTTACGGCACTCACCAGGGTTCGTTAGTTCGGATTTAGACATTGCATGTTTCACGGCTATCGGAGAATCCAGCTATGCCAAAAGAAGACGTTGATCTGCTAAAAGATTTAGAGAAGAAACTCGCAAAATTAGAGGAAGTGGAAAAGGCGCTTGCAGAAAAGGAACGCGCTCTAAAGACTGCAGAAAAAGAGCTGGCCGGTGAACAGCAATTGAAGAGCAATGTTGAAAAATTAACCGCGGAACGCGAAAAAATACAGGAAGAGGTGTATGATCTGGACGACAGAAAAACTGGCTTAATGAATCTCGTATCCGGACTCGAGAGGGATCTTGCCAAACGGCAGGAAGAACGCAACCAAAAGGAGGATGAGTACTATAGTCTAAAGGCGAAAACCGAAGAACTGAAAAAAGAACACCACTAGATCACGCAAAGAACCCGAGAGACGCTCACCGGGTTACGCACAACTGAAAAAGATCTGGAAACGATCCGGAATGAAAAAAAGTCCACCGAAAAAGAGCTTCAAGCCATAAAGGCAGAATACAAGCAACTTTCTCAGGAGACGCAGAAAAAGGTGAAACATGAAGCCACCCTCACCTCGCAACTATCTTCCAGCCAACTGGAATATGAAAGTGTGAGCAAGTCTCTCAAAGATACCCAAGAATCATACAAGAAAGCACGGACCGAAGAAGAAGCACTGAAAAAAGATATTTCAAAAAAGAGTCAAGAATTAGAGCAAACAATCAAAAAACTGGACAAGGTGCGCACCGAATACACAAATCTGGAAGCGAAAATAACCGAATACAAAGAAAAAGAGAAAGAATTGAAGAGCATCGAGCCCGAGTATCGTAAAGTGCTGGAGGATTTTGAACAATCAAAACGTGAGGGCAGCGAACTCGCAAAGTCGATTGGCCAGGCAAGGAAAACACTCAATGAATTGAAATCCGAAACCAAGGCATATGAAAAAATCGAAGCCGCATACAAGAATAAACAAGAAGAATTAGCCAAGGCAGCAGAACAACTAAAAGCATATAAACAACAAACAGAGGAAGCAGAGATAGCCTACAAGAAACTGGAAAAAGAGCTTCCTCAATTGAAGAAAGAACAAGAATCAATAACTAATGCTATCGAAGAGCACAAAAATATCAGGCAATTACTCGAAACAAGCAAGAAGGAACTCGCCATGATCGAGGCAAGAATCAGCCAACGTAAAGAAAAGATGTCCGAAATTACGAAAACTCTAAATTTCCTGGAGAACACAGACGAGAAAGCCATTGCCCAACTGAACACGGAAACGAAAGAGTTGATTAAAACACGTGAACAATATCAGAGTGGGATAAGCAAAATGCAGGAGGAGAAGAAGAATCTTCAAGAGAAACACGGAGTGTTGGAAGTACAACTCTCTGAGCTATCGAGCAAGGTCGATAAAGCGCGCCTATTCGAGAATGACATGATAGTGAAAATCGAAAAACGCCGGAACGAGCTGGTGCAGTTGGATAAGGAAATAGACGAAAAACGTGCGAAAACAATAAGGCAGGTGGAAGAAGAAACAAAGAGACTGGAGGATGTAAGAAGAGAAATAAAGGAGCTCGAAGAGAAGAAGAATGAATCGCTCGGTACCATTGCCAAAACCGACGAAATGCAAGTAGTGCTCAATAAACTGAAGAATGAAAAAGAAGAGCTCGACAAGATCATCGCGGATAAGACCAAAGAGCTCGAGAAGATCAAAATTTTCATCACCCGGCTGAAAAACAAAAATCCCGCATCACCCGATGAAAAGAAAAAAGACCAGATATCATTCTGAGACGCCGATCAGCCGGGATGAAAAAATCAAAAAAGCATTTTCGCTAATCTAAGATGAAGATAATATATGCAATAGTAGGCGGTATCATTTTCGCGCTCGGGTATGCCGTGTTTCTCATCCCGCACCGGATCGTGCCGGGAGGCGTGAGTGGCATCGCGATGATACTACGTTTTCTCTACAATACCCCGGTGGGTATCATAGCAATCATCCTCAATATTCCTTTATTCATAATCGCCCTGCGCGTCCTCGGTATCTCTTTCGGCATTAAATCGGTGGGCGCAATCATCTATACAAATCTACTGATCGATTTTCTTGTTTATTCGGTGAAGATAGAGACGCCGACTGATAACACCGTTCTGGCCGCGCTTTATGGAGGCATACTGCTCGGACTGGGGCTGGGGCTGATTTTCCGCAGTGACGCCAGTACTGGTGGCTCTGACATCGTAGGACAAATCCTTAGCCGCTACACCAATATGTCGGTTGGCATGTGGATCATGATCGTTGATTTCTTGGTCATCACGACCGCGGGCATTACAACTCGTTCGATCGAGCTTGCGCTATTAGGATATCTTGCCCTGTTCCTATCCTCAAAAGTAATTGATCTGGTTCTTGAAGGCATCGACTACGCGCGTGCTGCTTTCGTAATCAGCACGAAGGCCGACAAGATCACCGATGAAATATATGAGAAGATGCAGCGTGGTGTCACTATTCTTGATGGTCATTCTCCGTACAGCAAAGAAGAAAGACCCGTTATCATGTGTGTCATCACAAAAAAACAAACACCGTTCTTCAAATCACTGGTCAATAAGATTGACAAAGATGCATTTGTTATTCTGACCGATGTATTCGAAGTGCTGGGTAAAGGTTTTAGGTCGCGCGTCTAACCCGGGATACCAAACCCCGTTTAGGTTTTGGCCTGCTTCGTTAAGAGGCTCACGAGCCAGGTGGCCAGCAGAGAAAAGAAAAAACCAGGGATGAGTTCGTATAGAAACCCCTTTAGGACCGGGACATTATACCACACCACGATTGTAACCGCTCCGACCACCATGCCCGCAAACACACCGAACTTGGTCGTACCACGCCACTTGAGAGATAATATCAACGGTGGACCAAAAGATGCAGCCAGCCCTCCCCAGGCATAGAGGACTAACCAGTAGACCAGTCGCTCGGCGCGCAATCCAAGCACAAATGCTATTATCGCGACAACCACGGTGAAGATTCTTGCCAGGCGCACTAGATATTTTTGTGTGGCATCAGGATTGATAAGTTTCCGGTAGATATCCTCAGTAATAGCAGATGTGGCAACCAAGAGCTGTGAGTCGACGGTGGACATCATGGCTGCAGTAGCCGCGGCCAGAACGAATCCCACTAGCCAGCCAGGAAGGATCTTCGCCGCAAATGCCAAGGTGACATGCTCGGGATCGGCGATCTCACCGCGCAGGAATGGAATGGCCAAAAATCCCAGGAAAATCGCAGCGGCAACCGCCACGGTCGTCCAAGTCATGGCGATAATCATCGCTTTTTTGACTTCCTTCTCACTGCGCAAGGCCATATAGCGCATGAGGATATGCGGCTGACCTGCATAGCCGAAACCAATCGCCAGACCACCCAAAATCAACCCGAAATACAAGGCCGTGCCACTCTCACCCGCTGAAAGCAGTGCTGCTTTGGGATCAACCGCGCCGATACGGGAGAAAACATTCCCCAACCCGCCGAAATGCACAATGCCCATTATGCACATCAACAGCAGCGCCAGAACCATTATGATCCCCTGGAAAAAATCGGTCCACGTTTCGGCAATGAAGCCACCCATCATCGTATAGAACAATATAATGCTCAAGCCAATAAGCATCCCGATAATTTGATGGATATTGAAGGTAGCAGCCAGTACCTTACCGGCGCCAACAACCTGTGCCGATACGTAGAGCGTAAAGAAGAATACGATCAGAATCGATGCAGTAATCCTCAAGAGATGCGACCTATCTTCAAACCGTGATTCTAAATAGTCTGGTATTGTCAGAGCATTATATTTGCCAGTCAATCTACGCAACGGCGTGGCAATTACAAGCCAATTAAACAGACTTCCCACCCAAACACCGATGCCCGCCCATATTGCACCTAGCCCCATCCTAAAGGCTTGTCCAGGTAAACCGATCAGTAACCAGGCCGACATGTCCGTACCTTTTTCGGAAAGTGCAATAACCGGGGTCAGCATTTTCTTACCCCCCAATATGAAATCATCGAGGGATTTCGAAGCCAGCCGGGCGGTTATGATGCCCGCGATCACCATACCAACAAGATAAATGAGAAAAACAAGCAACACCGCACTCATCAAGCCTCCTTTTTTTTATTTTAGCCATATAGATATCGGTAGTCAACCTCAACTAAAAGCCATCCTGCCCAGCGCTTTTCTCTGTGGCGTGCTTACAGAATCCTCATGACCCTTGACTTTCATCACCCATTCAATATATTATGCAAGTTGCAGTAAATATGCTGGAACTTATCGGTTCAATCATGATTTCCGCTTAAATCGTAGGAGGTTTTTGTGAAAGAAGTGTGCAAGGCCAAAGCAAGCGTCTATGAGAATGTGAGCCGGCAGTTCAATAAGGCAGCCGACCTTATGGGATTCGATCATGAAATTCGTAAAATTTTGGCCAAGACGCAAAATGAGATAGTCATCAACTTCCCGGTCAAAATGGATGACGGGCATATCGAAATACTCACTGGGTACCGCGTGCAGCACAACAATGTTTTGGGACCATATAAAGGTGGGCTGAGATACCACCCAGCCGTTGATATCGACGAGGTTAGGGCACTGGCAACCTGGATGACCTGGAAATCAGCGATTGTCAATATCCCCTTTGGTGGCGCAAAGGGCGGTATCCAATGTGACCCGTGGAAATATTCACAGGCTGAGCTGCAGCGCATGACCCGACGCTTCACCTTTGCCCTGGGTTGCAACATCGGACCTGAATTCGATATTCCCGCCCCTGATGTTAATACCAATTCCCAAATCATGGCCTGGATACTCGATACTTATCTCTCGACTCAACCACCGCACACCCGCCAGGCAAACGTTCACATCGTGACCGGAAAACCCGTGGAATCCGGTGGCAGCCTGGGACGCGACAAGGCAACCGGACAAGGCGTTGTCTACACGCTCGAGGAATGGGCCAAGGACCGGAAATTCGATCTAAAGGGTGCCACTTATTTTGTCCAAGGTTTCGGCAATGTGGGTTCCTGGGCAAGCATCCTCTTAAAGCCACACGGCGCTAAACTAGTTGCGGTCGAAGACATATGCGGCGCGTATTACAATCCGGACGGTATTGACCCGGAAGACCTCAACGAATATTTCAAGAAGAACCGTACGTTTGATGGTTTTCCAAAATTGAAGAAGATCGATCATAAGCAGTTTTTGAGTACGGAAGCCGATATATTCATACCCGCCGCACTGGAAAATCAGATAACGGCCGAGACGGCTCCTTTGTTTAATGTCAAGGTCATTGCCGAGGGTGCTAATGGTCCAACGGATCCGGACGGTGACGAGATATTACAGAAAAAAGGTATCGATATTATTCCTGACATTCTGTGTAATGCGGGTGGTGTCATCGTGAGTTACTTTGAATGGCTCCAGAACAAGCGCAGTGAATTCTGGGATCTGGAAGAGGTTGACCGCAAGTTGCGTAAAATCATCGTCGGGGGCTACGAGCGCGTCCGCGCGGCCGCCAAGGAGCATAAAACCGACTGGCGCACCGCCGCCTACGTCGTTGCCCTGACCCGTCTTGAAAAAGTCTACAAGGAACGCGGCATCTTTCCATAATAACTGGTTTGGTCACGTTTTCAAGAAGATCTGTCTCACCAATTAGATAACAAAAAATACTAGTGGGCAACTAATTACCCAGAAAGGAATTCTGAACGTGAAGCACATTAGCTGGCAATTGGTCTTAGGATTGGTTTTGATTGCCCTTTCCGTAGTAGTGTACTCCATGCACTACCTCTTTTTCCGGGATGTTCATCATATCTTCATATATCTCGTGGGTGACATTGCATTTGTGTTCATCGAAGTCTTACTCGTGACCCTGGTCATTCATCAACTACTAGCCCAGCGCGAAAAACGAGCAAAGCTGGAGAAGATGAACATGGTCATCGGGGCTTTCTACAGTGAGGTAGGAACCGTTCTTCTACAATACTTCGCCGAATTCGATACCAATGTTGAGCGCATCAGAAACGACCTTACCGCCGCCAAGACCCTAAGCACGAGTGAATTTTCGGCGCTCAGCAGTACATTGAAATCCCATGACGCTTTCATGAAGAGTGCTCCAAAAGAACTGGAGCGCCTTAATAATTTCCTGTGTGGAAAACGCGATTTTCTTATCCGCCTCCTTGAAAATCCCATATTACTAGAACACACTTCATTCACCAATCTGCTTTGGGCGATTTTCCATCTTGGCGATGAGCTGGCTCACCGCCGTGATTTGAAGAAAATAGCCAAGAAGGATCACGAACACATTAACGGAGATATAAAGCGCGCCTATCTCTCACTACTCAGTGAATGGACTAATTACATGACTCACTTAAAGGACAATTACCCCTACCTCTTCTCCCTGGCAATCCGTACTAATCCTTTCGACCCACAAGCAAAGCCAGAAGTAGCCTAGGATTAGCTGGTCGAGCTGTAATCGGAAACTGTTTTGTGCCTAGATTATCTATGAATCTAGATCTTTCGCCAACATGCGGTCCGCTTCAATGTGTTCCATAAGCAAGGGCGGTATTTTACTTGGATAAGCACCGGTAAAGCATGCGGTGCAGAAACCCTTTGCACCGGCGCCAACGCCCCTGACTAAACCATTAACTGTCTGATACACGTGGGCATCGGCATCAATGGATTTTCGAATCTCTTCAATTGTTTTATCCCGGGCAATGAATTCTCCTCTCGTCTGCATATCAATTCCATAAACGCAAGGGAAGCGCAGCGGCGGCGAGTAAAGAGCATAATATACTCTTCTTGCACCCACACTTCTTATCAAAGAAATTATCTCCCGTGAGGTATTACCGCGCACGATCGAATCATCAACCAGCAATACATCTTTGCCTTTGATCTCCGGTTTTATCGGATTGAGTTTTAGCCGCACCGCTTCAATTCGCTCCGCCTGCGTGGGCATGATGAAAGTTCTATATATGTAACGATTCTTTATCAAGCCTTCACGGTGTTTCACGCCCAAAACCTCGGCCACCAACTGTGCCGCACCCCGGGCAGTATCGGGAATAGGCATTACCACATCGGGCTTCAGATTTTGTTTCAAACACTCCTTGCCGAGCTCTTCACCAAGCCGGAGTCTTGCCTCATACACACCAAGCCCATCGATTATTGAATCGGGTCGTGCAAAATACACATATTCAAAAATACACGCAGCCTTGTTGCCCTTCTGGATCTGTTCAGTATAGAAATTGTTCTCGGTATCAATGAATATCGCCTCGCCCGGTTGTACATCCCGCATCTCTTTGTAGCCGAGCAAATCCAGGGCAACACTCTCGGACGCAAAACAGTAGCTAGAACTATTCTTCCCCATTATCAAGGGTTTGATACCATGCTTATCACGAAAGGCTAACAGGCCCTTATCCGCAATCAAGGAAACCACGGCATAGCTGCCAATCATTCTCTTGTACACAGCGCGCACTGCCGCAAAGAGTTTTTCCGCACTCAACTTCTTCAGGTTCATCCTGCTCAGTTCAACCGAAAGCAGATTGAGCATCACCTCGGCATCGCAGTTCGAATTCAAATAACGCAGCTGGTTTTCGATAAGATCTTTCTTCAAATCGAAGAAGTTAACAAGGTTACCATTGTGCGCCAGGGCGATACCATATGGTGCGGTAATGATAAAGGGCTGTGCGTCTTCTGCAGAACCGGCGCCGACGGTCGGATAGCGAACATGGCCGATTCCCGTGTTACCGTTAAGCCGCTCGATGTTCTTAGGATTGAATACACTGAGTACCAAACCATTCCCCTTCTTCAGTTGAAAACCATTTTCGAACGTAACTGCCCCAGCTGCATCCTGTCCGCGATGTTGCAGGGCGAGCAATCCGGGGTATATTCTATCGATTGCTCTTTCTTGACCTATGATACCGATTATACCACACATAAAAGAAATCTCATTTGGGGGGAATGATCACAACTGAAGTTTTTCCAACCGCTGCAGACCTTCCTTAATCTTGTCATAAGTCTTCAACAATGCCTCGGACACAACTTTGGTTTCCGAAAGCACGGGCATGAAATTAGTGTCACCCTGCCATCTGGGCACCAAATGAAAGTGAATATGGTCAACTACACCGGCCCCGGCCACTCTCCCCTGATTCACTCCGATATTGTAGCCTTGCGGTTTCATGGCATGATCGAGTGCTTCGATCACTCTCGCAATAAGGTTGTGGATGCAGAGTAGCTCTCCATCATCCAGTTGTTCGATCTGACCAACATGCCGGACCGGAGCAATCATGAGGTGACCATTGTTGTATGGATAACGATTCATGATTGTGAACGCCTCTTCCCTGCGTTCTAAAATGAGTACCTTCCGGTCATCTTTCGACCTGTATCCCGTGCAGAGAAAACAACCCGTGCCTGGATTACGGATGTATTCGAAACGCCATGGAGCCCAAAGCTTCTCCATTGTCATATTCTCCATTCACTCAAACCCACATCATCGATAGGTTTGACCTTAATTTTTTCGACCTTGCCCTTCTGTTTATAGTGAACCTCAACTTTCGACTCCCTCTTCTTGTCACTGTAGCGAGCAGTGATGGCCGCTGCGGTTTTTGTATATTTCTTGTCACCCAACAATATCGCGTTAGGGCTTCCCGTGTCCGGAACATAAAAGAGAATATTGGAATTTTCCGCCAGTTCCTCAATCCTCTTGTTCTCGTCTTCATTACGCCCGACAACCAGCTTTGCATCGGGAGCAATTCTAAAATGCCGTCCTATTTTCATTAGCTCAATATCAACCGCACCGATCTTCTCGTGGAACCTCAGAACATCGGCCAGCCGCCGGCAAAAACCGGGATCGGTCAATAGACACCCGCCGCTCGGCGAAAGATATTCGGTAATCTCCATGTTTTTCGCGATATCAAGCGAGAGTCGACGTGATCGCCCCCGTATCGTCAATAATTTCTTATGCTCGATCAATCCCTTATTTTCTGGAATTGTCGCCGGGAGCAATCCACCGCTCAATGGACGGACCACCATGCCTTCCAGGCCAGCTTTCTTTTCGATAAGCATCAATGTATCGAGACGCTGTGACATTTGACGCTGATCAAGGACCTCACCGGTAACCACGAAATCAGCATTGAGTTCTTCCATATACTCTTTCGCTTTTTTCAACATCATTATGCGGCAGTCAATGCATGGATTTAGATTCTTACCGTAGCCATATTCGGGTTCCTGCACAATCTGCGCAAATTCTTCGGTCACATCAATGGTTTTCAACCCCTCAACCATGTGTATCTGCGGCGAAGACAGAAGTTTATGTAGTATGTGTAGCGGGTATGCTGCGATCCCCCATTCCTTGATAATTTCCAGAGCGAGCCTGGAATCAAGGCCACCCGAGTATAGTACTACTGCCTTTACCATCTCTGTGGTATATTCAGGGCATTACCCACGCAACAATCCAGATTACTGACCTCTGAGTTCTTCAAGCATATTGCGGGCATTTTCATCTCTTGGGTTAATTGACAGCCAATCCTCCAAGACATTAACCGCCGAAACCTTATTGTCCATTGCCAGATATGTCATAACCAAAGACGAATAGGCCTGAGAATATCTCGGATTTATTCCGATTGCCCGCTGGAAATATTCTATGGCTCGGTCATAATATCCAGTATTGGCAAACACCGATCCTATCTGAACCATCATGCCAGGGTCTTGCACGTCTATCTTGGATAAATAGTGATATGCACTATCGCGCATTCCCATTTGAGCAAAAAGAACACCCAAGTTGTACGAGAAATAGACGTTTTGATACGGATCGAAGAGGAGGGCAAAGCGCCACGCATCCAGTGTGCCCTGCAGGTCTCCTTGTTCCCTCAATGAGACCCCCAGAGTTGCCAATCCCGCCGCATAATTCGTATAGAGTCGACGCGTATTGTCATCTTTGTGCATACCGAAACCATAGAATTCACCTTCCTTCTTCCTTCGATCAAAATCGACCAAGATACGGGAAACAAATTCTTGTTGCTCAGGATCAAAAACACCGGTGTACCGGTATGTTCGGTAGAAGAAATTCCTGGTCTTTTGTATATCCACTGCGTATACGGGATCGGCACTGTCGCTGACGACCCGGTAGACGAGTCCCTCTAGTCTCAAATATGGACGGAAACCCTCAAAGTTTTCCGCAGACACTGTGGAAGCAAAGTATATCGGCATTTTGCCTTTGTAGTTCTTCAAATGGCGTTCCGCGAACTCCTGCTGTGTGATAACGTAATCATCTTCCTTTAACCTTATACCCGCATTTGTGGCAATGATATTCCTGATCATAATATCCTTAACCCAAATCACACGCCGGTCGCGGGTCATGAAGGGTTCGAGACGGTTAATGACCTTTTCGCTAAAACTAACTGGAGCGCCCCAGTCCTTAAGCTGTCTTATATACCAGGCTGTGTTGATAAGAGAAAGATTGGCATTGATCACCCGGCGCTTTAAACCCAGCACCTCTTGGGCAAACCATAATGGAAATGTATCATTGTCACCATTCGTAAAGAGGACCGCGTCATCGTCGCAGGAGATGAGCATATTGTACGCATAGTCCTTGGGTATGAAATCCCCGAATCGGCTGCTCAACCGGAAATTCGTTAGTAATGGAATAATGGAAAAAACAAGGAATCCACTCAACCCCCCTATCTCAATCCAGCGCTTGTTCTTCGATCCTCGTTTGATAGATTGAAGGAATCCAAAAAAGCCAATACCAACAAGCATACCGAAATATGTATGTCCTGTATGGAAGAAATAGTCACGCTCGCGCACTTCCTGGGGTTGATGTCGGGGATTAGAATCGCTCGGTGAAAACTTGAGATTCAAGTAGCCAACCATGGCAAAGCAGAGCATAAACATGATCAAGGCAGTGAGGAAGAACAGCTTGCGCTCACGTCTGAAGAGCTCGACCATCCCCCAGATACCAAAAACATAGAAAAGCGCGAGCACTATGCTCCGGAGTGCGTTATTCGTCATTTCCGGCACCGGTTGCCAGGATAGATAGCGTACGAATAATGCTGTTTGCCAGAAGTAACCTTGAAGCACTCCAAAACCGGTTGCTTCCTGAGTCTGTCTAGGGATCAACTTTGCCGGGCCGTATTGGGCGCGATGTAAGACGTTGTTAAAGGCTTCAAAGTTTTCGCCCGGATCACATTCATTGATCCGCGGGGCAATATTCTTACCCGCATAATATTCTTTAGTAACTGCTTCTTGCTTGTATATTTTATCAAGTACCCGTGAACGGATTGGCAAATATAACTCGGCAGAAAAGGCTATCAGGACGAGAAAAATGCCCGCCCAGAAAAAACGCCAATTCCGGTATCGGGTAGCATCAATAAGGGGCAAGAAGAGCGCTGCACCCACAATTAATGCAAGCACAACAATTGCTGGCGTATAGAGGGGTTCTGGTAAAAGGAAAGCCAAAGCAAAGAATATTGCCTGGAATAATCCAAGCAGCCATAACATCGTATCCTTTAGGTAGCGTCTCTCCACATAGAATATAAAGGCATAGATCGGGAAGAATATCAGAAAAGGCGTCAAATGAATACCCGTCGCCAGGAATATCAGATAGAAAGAAATGAGCAAATACTTATTCTTGGGTGCTCCTTGCTTAACGCTCTCATACCAGAGAAGGATAATATAGTTCACCAGGAGAAAGATGAATGTAGCTGCTGCATATACTTCGGTTTCAACAGCATTCTCCCATATTGTGTAGTAGAAAGCGATTGCCAGACAGGTCCCAAAAGCAATAATGAGATAGGCTAGTTGGTTGTTGTTACCCTTCCACATTCTGAATATTCTCAAGAGCATCCGGTAAATGAGAAAGACGGTCAATACCGTAATACCCAGGCCCAAGAGGTTCATGTGCCAGGCGACCTCTTTGGATATCGGCAGTACCCCAGCCAACAAGCCCACGATGATCAACCAAACCCGGCCCAAGAGGATATAGAAAGGCGTCCCCGGCGGATGTGGAACGGCGAGGGTATATGCCGATCCAATGAATTCACCGCAGTCCCAAAACGACAGGGTGGGTGCGACCGTGTACAAATAGATAAATGTGACAAGGGATAGTAGAAAATAAAGAAGAATATTTTCGAGTTTTTTATAGTTCATGCTCGCTCCTTCGGTCTATTATAGTCAAACACTTTCTAATGTCAATATTGCACCAACTACGCTTGACACTCTACTGCAAGCGCCGTCACGCGTCCGACAACCTAGGCATATGGCGCTGCGCCTTTTACAAATAGGTAAGTTTTCTGAGTGCCTTTAGCCTGTCATTCTCCCCTATTTTTGCCTTCTTTATCGCTGATTCTAAGAAGGTAATTGACTTATTGTAAGTAGTCCGATCTACCGGGTATGGAAATCCGTCCTTACCCCCGTGGGCAAAGGAATATCTTGCTGGGTCGCGAAACGAGGGACTGGCTCCGTACAGCAGCTCGCCAATCAAAGCCAGGGCACGGAGCGTTTTTGGCCCGACCCCTGGAATGCTGATCAAACTCTCGAAACTGCCCGGTGCCTTCCCATAAGTTCTTAGCAGTATTTTATGAAAGTACTTCGAACTGATATCTAATTTCAGGACTGGATGCCGGCTTGGCATCTTGAGTATTTTTTCTGTTTCCTTGATGATTTTTTCAGGACGCTCCTTC
This sequence comes from bacterium, assembly GCA_049679205.1. Classification (GTDB taxonomy): domain Bacteria; phylum Hydrothermota; class Tepidihabitantia; order SM23-42; family SM23-42; genus SM23-42. The sequence goes on from JBAUFP010000092.1 coordinate 19,067, forward strand.
GCGATTTCGGTCACCATATCGCGGGATGCTGTACTCTCTTCAGCCACCATGTTAAGAGAGTCTTTCTTTTCGTCACAGCATATTGCCGCGTGTGGCTCGTTAACATAGGATTGGAGATTCATGGAAAGCCAGTGATAGCGACGCGCAAAATGATTGTCGGGATTCATGCCTTGCTGGATAACACTCCAATCACCATTTTTTGTGAAAACAAACATATGATGATACAAATTATAGCCATCCTGGACACATGTGTTATCCACCTTGGCTGAAGTCTTTGATGCGTAAATCAACCCATCCGGGTCAACCGACATGGTTTCGCAGATCGCGCTAATTTGAGCCGGCGTTTTTCTTGAAACACCGCCCTTGCCGCCACAAAAAAATAGACCTAAATCCTGGGCTATGTCTTTAGTGCCCTCTTTCATGGCACCGCACACAGTTGTGGTCACGCCCGAAGAATGCCAGTCAAAACCCAACACCGAACCGAAGGCTTGAAACCAGTAGGGGTCTGACACCCGCCGCAGGAATTCATCACTGCCCTGCTCTACCACCATCACTTCGATTATGGCCCGCGCCAGCTTCACCATCCTCTCGAAAAGCCAGCGCGGCGCACGACCGTGATGCAAAGGGAGCTGGGCAAAGCCAGTGCGCATGTTCTATGATACAATGCCTGGAGTATTTTGTCAATTGTGTGCACGCTTGGATATCCCGGAATGGCTTAAGTCTCAGAAAAAGCTTTACAAAAAATAGTATTTGATTATAATGTTCTTAATGCGAAAACGTTTACTAACAATCTACGAACTCACGGTTATCATACTGGGCATTGGATTGCCGTTCTCGCAAGTATTGATACTAAATCCGGTTTTTCCACCCCTGCCCGATACTCTAGTCTTCCTGCTCACGGCCATAATATCAGCCCTCGTCTACATTACCCTGAAGAATACGATCGTGTCCTTTGAAATCGTAATTTACTATTTCCTTTTGCTTGTCTTTGGCGGCAATGTAGCATCCTTCATGGCAGTTATTACGCTAATCATCGTTTGGACGCTCAAGAGTCTCAAGCATATCCCGAATAAAGCAACTGGTCAATTCTGGAGGACAATCAAAACCGGCGCATACAACGCCGGCGTATATGGCCTCATGTACCTGATCACGGGTTTAGTAATGACTTACTACCCGCTGAATGCACAAATGATTTTGGCAATACCCACGGTCGTCATTCTGAACGAGCTTTTCTTCTCAACTCACACGCTATTGAAGGGCGATGAATTCAGAAGCTACTTGAAAGGCGAAGCACTTGTCAGCGACCTAATGGAAATGCTAATATACCCAATCGGAATTTCAATGGCTCTGTTATACCGGGACTACGGATTGGTTTCCACGGTGCCCCTCATCATAAGCATCCTGGTTTTCTCATATATCGGCTATCTCATGTCGCGATACCAAGAGCGGATGGAACAGAGGATCACCGAGGAGGAAGATTTAAATGAGATCGCCCGCAAATTGGAGGGCATCCTGGATTTTGAACAACTCATCACGACGATATTGAAAAAAGTACACTCATTCATCAGGGCTGAGGAAGTCACTATAATACTGGAAGCCCGGGAACAGGGTATTGATGTTATGCGTAACTACGACGGCGATAAGATACGTAACCTGAATTTCGCCATACCTCCAAAATCAATCAATTCGGTTGAGTTGCCTATAGTGACCCGGGATAAGGCGATTGGTACACTACTCGTAAAACCAAAGAACCCACTAAACAAGGAAGCCCTCGTACTCCTTACGAATCTGGTAAAACATATTTCTTTATGCCTATCCAATGCCATGCTGTATAAGATTTCGATCGAAGATTCGTTAACCGGACTGTATACGCGACGCTATTTCGAACAAAAATTGACCGAGGGTATTGGTGAGGTTAAACGCACCAACGGCCGGCTATCGGTCGTGCTTTTCGACATTGACAATCTTAAGGATGTTAACGACGCGATGGGTCATAAGATGGGCGATCAGGTGCTCAGAAAATTCTCACAAACACTGAAAGCCCATTCCCGGAAAAAGGATATTGTTGCCCGTTGGGGAGGCGATGAATTCGTAGCTATTATTCCCGGTTCATCCGAAGATGAAGCCGTAGTCTTTGGAGAACGGATGAAAGAGATTTTCTCCAACGAGGTCTTTATCGCGGAAAACAAGAATATGAAGTGTACTGTTTCATATGGTTCGCTGGATTATCATGAGGGGGTCGGCATCCCGGACAGCGAGATCTTCCACGAGGTGGACAAACGTCTGCTATCAATGAAAAAGGTAGTAGGACGCTGAAACCATCACCATCTAAATCTCAAATTCCAAATAAATTCCAAACTGCAAAACGCAAATCTGGAAACGCTTTACGCATTATCTACGGCATACAGCGCCGAATAACATCACTGCAATCACAATCTCAACATCACCGTAATCGATGATGCATCGCATCATCAGTATTGCACCAACGAAAAAACTTCGTAGTCTTTCAGTTTCTCACTGCCCTTAAGGTATGTTAAATCACTGATAAAAACGCATCCGACAACTTTACCGCCGAGTTGCTCGATCAGTTTGCATGTTGCCTGAACAGTCCCACCCGTGGCCAACACATCGTCAAACACCAATACACTTTCACCAGGGTCGATCGCATCTTTGTGGATCTCAATTGTGTTCTTACCGTATTCCAGAGTGTATTCCAAGGAAACAGTCTCGGCTGGCAATTTGCCCGGTTTCCGTACCGGAACGAAACCGCAATTGAGTATGTACGCAATGGCACCGCCAAAGATGTAACCGCGCGCTTCAACTGAAACCAGTTTGGCGATTTTCTCATTCTTGTATTTATCAACAATCGTGTCGATAACATATTTGAACGGTTCGGGCTCTTTTAAGAGCGTAGTAATGTCCCGAAACATCACTCCCTTTTGCGGAAAGTCCGGAATATCACGAATATATTTCTTCAAATCCATAACGACTCCTTTGTATTAAAAGGGCTCAAGATGGCTCACAAATGGCTGATAGATGGCTATGATGACAATCAAGGCTAGAAAGGCTTTTCCTCAACGCGATTTCTTGGCCGTTTGTTCCAACTGACGCTTGTCTTTTAGTGATCCAATCAATCGATCTAATAGGTACATAGTGCCTTTTGCTTTATTGTCAAATTCATCATATATTTCGTTAGTGATATAGCCTTTTCGCTTAACCCTCCTTATCCTTTCGCGTAGCTCTCCTAATGATCTCTTGCTGTAGTACAAAAATCTGATATATTCAGCCAGTGAACCACTGTAGTACCCTTCAACAAAATTCGCGCCTACTGAATCTGAAGCATTATCAATTTGGGATCGCATTTTAAACTCACGCTTCGGTATGTATTTCAGAATCTTTTGCACAAGAATATCTAGTCGGTCCATGTTTTGCCAAACAATCATCTTCTCATGCCCCCGTGGCTGTGATCTGCTACCACCTTTATCCACCATGTCACTTCCCTTTTCTAGCCTTTTATCCCCTTTTTTTCGCCCTTTTTCACCTTTCTTAGAATCGCCCTCTTTGAGCCTTCTATGAGCCCTTTATCATCCTTTTAATCAATATTGTAGCCTGAACTCCGTAAACCCCGAATCCTTCTCATCCCACTTAACATCAATTCCGGTCACATGAGCCGAAAGCGGACCGATGCGTAACCTCTCAATAAAATCTTTAACCACACCCTTATCACCTTCCGCAACAACTTCGACTGAACCATTGGGTAGATTCTTAACATATCCCTTAACGTCGAACAGATGCGCTTGGTTTATCACAAAAAACCGGTAACCCACGCCCTGAACAACACCCTGAACGGTAATTTCAACTTTCATTTCGAAAATGACTCAAAGGCAAGATCTACGGCCTCTTGCGCGTTCTTCGCCTCAGTTATTGGCGCGTCAATCTGCCACGTATCGATGCCAATAACCGGCACATCATACATCAGACAATATGCAATCTCGCTTAAGGTCCCGAATTTACCATTGATAGCAATGGCACAATCACAAGTACGTGCAATAATGAAATTCCTTGCCTGACTCAGGCCCGTGACAATGGGGATATCAACATAGGGATTAGCACTTTCTTTATCTGTGGTGGGCAGGATACCAATGACCAAACCGTTGGCAATTCTAGCACCTTTCGATGCCGCGGTCATGACGCCACCCATCCCGCCGGTGACCAGTATTGCGTTCCGTTGTGCGATTAGTGAGCCGACTTCTTCAGCGATCTTCAAATACTTCTCACTCGCCTCAGCCCCCCCAATGACGGCAATAATCTTTCTCTTGGTCTTCCCCTCTCCTTGTCTCACTTTCTCCATGTCTTAATTTCCTACTTATTGAGTTATTTCTTTGTCTCCGTGTCTCTGTATCTCCAAGTCTCCCTGTCTTTTCTTTTTCAGCTTTTCACTTTCCACTTATTAAGTTATTGTATTGCATCCGACTTCTAACTTCCAACTTTTGACTTATTGAGTTATCTCCCTGTCTCCCCTTCTCCTTGTCTCCCAGTCTCCATGTCTTTACTTCTCACTTCCTACTTGTTAAGTTATAGTATTGCATCCGACTTTTAACTTCCAACTTCTGACTTATTAAGTTATACCCTGCTCCCTGTTTCCTAATGCCTGTTCCCTAAAAAGAGTCGGGGCGGTGGGATTTGAACCCACGACCTCATGGTCCCGAACCATGCGCGCTAAACCACTGCGCTACGCCCCGTTATTCCTTCCAACCTTGTCTGCCCAAAAGAGGTACAAAAGTACATTCGAACAATTCTTTCCTGAACACCCGACCTTTTTGTTTCCGCACCACATTCAACGTCTGAAAATACTCGCTCCCAACTGGTATGACCAACCTGCCTTTCTCGGCCAACTGCTCGATCAGAGCCTTAGGCACTTCGGGCGCACCCGCGGTCACAATTATTCCATCATAAGGGGCAAACTGCGGCCAACCGAGACTACCATCACCAATCAAGTAACCGATATTATTGAAACCAAGTTTTTCCAGCCGCTCACGTGCCCTGTCTTTTAATGCAGACACCCGCTCGATTGTATAGACCATTTTGCACAGCAGGGCGAGAATCGCCGCCTGATACCCTGACCCTGTGCCTATTTCAAGAACCGTATCATCAGGTTTTAATTCCAAGAGCTCAGTCATGACCGCAACCATATAAGGCTGGGAAATTGTCTGTCCATGTCCAAGCGAAAGCGGGTAGTCGTTATATGCCTGATGCTCGTACACTTTATCAACAAAGAGATGTCTGGGCACGCGCACCATGGCGCCGAGTACTCGTTTATCCTCAACGCCCCGGGCAATGATCTGCTCGTTCACCATTCTTTCGCGCTCGTGTCTCCACTCCTTTACTTCAATCATTGCCCTAGTAGAATAGCTGAAAAAGGCGGAAAGTCAATGCCAATTCTACCCAAATCTCTGATTTGGTCGTAGAATTGAGCATCCCGCACGTTTTCGAACGCACACCTATTGAACATACGATCAAACAATAAAATATGGCGCATCTTAGTCAGGTATGGCGCAGGCAATGTAGAAAAGGTGCGGGGAGCCAATTTAGTCATGGTAAATCTCTGATTTGGTCGTAGAATTGAGCATCCCGCACCTTTGTTAAAAGGTGCGGGGGATTATTCGCTTGAGTCGACGTTATTGAACCTGCCTAATCACTCAACTTCTCCCTTGATGTGTTCTTCAAGGCTCTTCATTACCTCGTAATCGGTCAGGTCCAACTTCAACGGAGTTATTGAAACATAATGCTTGTCAATCGCCCTGAAATCGGTATCGGCATCTGCCCTATATGACAAAACGCCGTCAATCACCGAATATATAACATTCTTCTTTTCGCTATCCCTAATGACCTTATCCTTGTATATGCGCTTTCCCATCCGGGTTATCTTTTCACCTTTGATCTTACCTTCAGGGATATTCACGTTCAGAATCAAGTCATTTCTCTGCGACGATAGAATTCGGTCGATCAAATCATGCGTATATTTCGCGGCATTCTTGAAATCACAAAAAGCATCCGCCGTAACCGACACGGCGAGCGATTTTATACCCATACTCGCACCTTGCAGAGCAGCAGCAACGGTCCCTGAATAGAACACGTCGCTACCCATATTCGGTCCGTGATTGATGCCAGACACGACCAGGTCGATACCGGTTTTAATCAAATCGTGGTAAGCGAGAAGCACACAATCGGTAGGCGTGCCTCCGACAATATAAAACTTGTCATGCAGTTTTTCCACTCTTATTGGCTTTCTCAAAGTAAGAGAATGGCTGGCCCCGCTTTGCTGGGTATTAGGCGCTACCACAAAAACATCATAGTCCTTCTTGAGTTCCTTATACAATGATTGCAGCCCAGTGGCATCATAACCATCGTCATTGGTCAGCAATATCAACGCCATAGAAACCTCACTGCCATGTTTATGAATCGCCAGGTGTCGAGTAATGGATTAATGTAGCTCTTTTCACCAGCGTAAACAGTAGTAACTGGCACAAACCCAATCTTGTATTTGTTTCGTGCTGCTCTTATCACCATTTCTGATTCGGTTTGATAATTATTCGTCCTCAGTTGCACTTTGCCGAATATCTTCAGATCTACATACCTGAAGCCACATTGCACGTCAGTTGTACGAACTCCTGATAGCAAAGACACAACAAGATTAACAGTTCGGTTTGTCAGCATCCTGTCCAGAGGCATAGCCGAAAGAATGTCGGTACGTTCACCAATAATCATATCATAATGGCCGTTCAGCTTCAAGAATGCGTTTGTTTCGGATACCCGGTGCTGAGCATCGGCATCGATTACTAAAACCTTCTTCAGATTCATCTGTCCTGCGGCAGTGAACCCATCTCTCAAAGCAGCGCCTTTACCCATATTTTTTTCGTGCTTCACTAATGTCACGTCCTGACTCCGTGTCACATCCTCGGTGTTATCTTTTGAACCATCGTTTACTACGATAATATTGTTTTTTTTGAACCCGTATCCGATGAGTTCTTTTATCACTCCTGCGATGGTTTTCTCCGCGTTATACGCCGGAATTACAACACCAATCTCCCTCAAATCCACCCCCTATTTTACTTCTGTATTTGCTAAAGTCAATGCCAATTATCCCCAACACGAATTTCCCTCAGATCTTCGGTCTAAGAGTGAAATCCAGTGTCCCGAGTCCACCAATGGGTAAGCAGATGAGGGGATTTCTGATTTGGCTGCCAAATTGAGCACCCCACACGAAATTTCAAACTCCAAATAATATCACTGTAATCTTTTTTTTATCACTGTAATCGACGATACGAAGTATCGTCTTGACTTTGAAATGATGCCGGATAGAATTGTCCATGAAGAATATCGCCGTGTTGACTTCTGGCAGAGGATCGAATTTAGAGGCGATCATAAAAAACATTGAAAATGGAACGCTTCAGGCAAACCTTGCCTGCGTGATCAGTGACAACAACGACGCACGTGCTCTACAAATTACCCGCGATCACGGTTTCAAGGCAATCTGGCTCGACCCCGGACCGAAAAAGACCTGGCTTCTACCAGAATTTGAAGAAAAATACGTGCAAACTCTGAAGGAACATAATGTCGACCTCGTATGCCTGGCCGGTTTCATGAGGATCATAAAGAAACCCATACTGGAAGCGTTCAAAGGGAGAATCTTGAACATTCATCCGGCATTACTGCCATCGTTTCCCGGTCTCGATGTGCAAAAGAAAGCAATCGACTACGGCGTGAAGTTTTCCGGATGTACAGTTCACTTTGTTACCGAAGATGTTGATGCTGGTGCAATAGTAACCCAGGCCGCAGTACCAGTGCTCGACGATGACACACCTGATACACTTGCGGCACGGATCCTTAAAGAAGAACACCGGATCTATTCCGAAGCCATCAACATCATTCTTTCGGGCAAGTATAAGATTGAAGGACGGAGAATAA
>JBAUFP010000093.1:0-1621 GCA_049679205.1 bacterium
GCCGCCGCCGCCCATAGAGGCCTTTACAATCACAGGGTAACCAACCTTGGCGGCCATTTCTGTAAAACCACGCATGTCTGCATCCGTAATCTGCATACCAGGTATGATCGGTACATTCACTTTCTGAGCTGTATTGCGTGACGCTATCTTGTCACCGACCAAACTCAGGGCCTTGGAGTCCGGGCCAATGAAAACAAGACCATTTTCTTCGCATGCCTTGGCGAAACTGGCATTCTCGGCGAGAAACCCATAGCCAGGATGGACCGCTTGAGCCCCAGAAGCTTTTGCGGCATCAATGATATTCGTGATATTCAAATAGCTCTCTCCGGGCGCCGAATCGCCGATCCAGTAGGCATCATCCATGAAATGCAGATGGTATGAATTCCTATCGATCGTCGAATAGACGCCGACCGCCGAAACCCCGAGTTCCTGACACGCCCTTGCCACTCTAATGGCAATCTCTCCACGATTAGCAATTAATATTCTTCGGAACATAACTCCTCAAAAAGCAGTATCATCCTTGCGGATTCGCAGTATCAATTCAACTTCAGTTGAATTTCGCAGTATCGGACCGACTATCCTCGCAGTATCGCCTGTGTCTCGCCTCAGCATTTCCCGCGAGTGCAACAATCCTGTGCCAATTTTGTCCATATCTTGCATATGGTTACAAAATTGAGTATCCCGTACTTCTTGAAGTGCGGGGCGAGCGCAGCGATCCTGCGTCTCCTGCGAATGCAATGATACTGCGAACGGAGTGATTCTGCGCATTATTTGTTCCATTTCGGTTTTCGTTTCTGTAAGAATGCGTCCATCCCTTCCTGTCCTTCTTCTGAACCGCGTATCTGAGCAATGACTTCCGCCGTGTATCGTTTCACTTCATCATAAGTTATAAGTGGTACGTTCCTCAATAATTCCTTGCACCGCGTGATCGCTTCAGGGCCGCTCGATATAAGCTGGCTGGTGAATTGATCAACGGTTTTATCCAGCTCCTCCATTGCGACCACCTTATTGACGAGACCTGCTCCAAGAGCCCGTTCGGCCGTCATTCTTTCGCCGGTCAGGAAGAATTCTCGGCATCTACCTTCACCGCATTTCTTTATTACATAGGGCGATATGCAGGCAGGGATAAGTCCAATCTTCACTTCACTGAAACTGAATTTTGCACTGCTGGCAGCAATCGCAATATCACAAACCGCCACAAGACCGGTCCCGCCACCAATGGCGGCACCATTGACCCTGGCGATCGTGGGTTTAGGAGAAGAATATATGCAAAAAAGCATGTCGGATAGTTCTGATGATTCGCGCAGATTTTCCTCGTAAGAGTAATCCTTAACTCTCCGCATCCAGTTCAGATCAGCGCCGGCGCAAAAAGATTTGCCTTCTCCGCTTAGCACCACCGCCCGTATTTCCGGACGATTTCCGATATCATCGAACGTTTCGGCGAGTTCCCGGATCATCACATCATTGAATGCATTATGCACGTCAGGACGGTTGAAAGTCACGTACGCGACGTTCTTTTCAGCTTTGTAGAGTACGGTCTCCAAGATTTTATCCAACACAAACCTCGCTTTCTATTAGGCGTATGGCGCGTCTAATGCGCTATACACTGTGCTGTATTTAG
>JBAUFP010000094.1:0-3784 GCA_049679205.1 bacterium
GATAATGATTTCCCGAAAAAAAGGGAAAACATACAACATTCCTGTCATTTACCTGTTCCAGCTACTCGGATTGGCCCAGGGTTTGAGCCCGGAGGAAGTGGGCCTTCACACCCATCGGGTAAAGGCAGACAAGATCATAGAAAAAATAAAGGAAAAAGCAAAAACATGAACATCTTTTCTGTAAATATGAAATTCGAATTTCGAATTTATGAAAAAAGGAGGTGATTGAAAATGCCGCAGGATGATTTAAGAGTAGGCGTTTTTGTCTGCGAATGTGGAACTAATATCGCTGGTTCGGTTGACGTTGATAAGATAGTCGAAGATGCAAAGAAGACGGCCAATGTTGTGTACAGTACTAAGAACCGCTACATGTGTTCAGAACCGGGTCAGGCAGAGATCAAAAAGGCGATCAAGGAACAAAAACTAGACCGGGTAATTGTTGCTGCTTGCTCACCACGCATGCACGAACCAACTTTTCGAGAATGCGTTGCTTCGGTTGGCATGAACCCGTATCTGGTTGACATGGCCAATATCCGGGAACAGTGTTCTTGGGTGCACATGGGAGACCGCGCGGCAGCAACTCAAAAGGCACGCGACATCATGAAAGCATACGTTGCCCGTTCATGCTACCTCGAACCCCAGGAAGAAACCGAGATACCGGTCGAGAAAGCGACCCTCGTAATCGGCGGGGGCATAGCCGGCATGCAATCAGCACTCGATTTGGCCGATGCCGGGTATCAGGTATACTTAGTTGAAAAAGAACCATCTCTGGGTGGGTTGATGGCGAAACTGGCAAAGACCTATCCTACTATGGATTGTGCGATATGAATACTCGGTCCGAAGATGATGGATGTCGGTCGACATCCGAAAATAAAACTCCTGACCCACAGCAAAGTCGAGTCGATCAAAGGCTATGTCGGAAATTTCCAGGTTAGTGTACTCAAGAAGGCGCGTTATGTAGATGAAAATCAGTGTACAGCATGCGGTGACTGCGCCACAGTTTGTCCGGTAGTCGTCCCTGACGAATACCAGCAGGGTCTTTCATCACGAAAGGCCATTTACATTCCATTTCCTCAAGCCGTGCCATCGGCTTCTTTAATTGACATGGAGAGTTGTCTTGGCACGAACCCGATCGCCTGCGGCAAGTGCGCCGATAAATGCGACAAGAAATGCATTGACTATGATGCGAAAGATGAGAAGATTGAATTCAAAGTGGGTACCGTCATTGTAGCCACCGGAATGGATGTTTTTGATCCTACGATCCTGGAAGAATACGGATACACCAAATATGAAAACGTTGTTACGAGCATGGAGTTTGAAAGACTCCTATCTGCCGGTGGACCTTCAGACGGCCACTTCATCCGGCCTACGGACCGGCAACGTCCAAAGACCGTCGGGTTCATACAATGCGTCGGATCCCGCTGCGAGAGAATTGGAAAACCCTATTGCAGTAATATCTGCTGCATGAACACCATCAAGGACACACTCCTTCTGAAAGATCATTACCCTGACATACAGGCAAAGGTTTTTTATATCGACATAAGAGCTTTTGGTAAAGGCTTCGAGGATCTATTTAAGCGGAGCAAAGAGGCAGGCGTGCACTATGTCCGGGGAATTCCCGGAGAGATCACCGAAGATCCTGAAACCAACAACTTGAAGGTAATAGTCGAAGACACAACCGCCAACAAGATCGAAGAACATGAGTTTGACATGATGGTGCTTTCGGTAGGTGTCACGCCGCGCCTGGACATGCCCGAGGTTCAGCAACTGCTTACCCTCTCAAAAAGCCCTGATGGCTTCTTCATGGAAGCACACCCCAAACTAAAACCAGTCGATGCACCTTCGATCGGAATATACTTTGCCGGCTGCGCCGAAGCGCCAAAGGATGTCAAGGATTCGGTCACTCAGGCAAGCGCTGCTGCCGCACGCGCCGAGACATTGCTGTCGGCCGGGAAAGTCAAACTCGAGGCGATCACCTCAACTCTGAACACTGATTTCTGCCATTACTGCGCTTCATGCGCCAAGGTATGTCCGTACGGAGCATTCACGGTCGATCCGAAGAAAAAGACAATCTCCTATGTCGAAGCTCTCTGCAAGGGCTGCGGTACATGTGCGGCCGAATGCCGCTTTGGTGCCTTGAAAATGAAACACTTTACCGATGAGCAAATCATTACCCAGGTAGATGCTCACCTTGCCGAGAATCCTTCTGAAAAAGTGATCGTTTTTGCGTGTAACTGGTGTTCCTATGCCGGTGCCGATACATGTGGCGGCGCGCGATTACAGTATCCTCCTAACCAACGCCTGATCAGGACAATGTGCAGTGGCCGAGTTGATGAGAAATTCATCCTCCACGCGTTTAAGAAGGGTGCACCAATGGTCGTTGTGTCGGGATGCCATTATGTTGATTGCCATTATATCGACGCCAATCGCTGGACCCAGAAAAGAGTAGAAAAACTGTGGGATAAATTCGAGCGTTGGGGCATAAGGCCGGAAAGACTGCTCCTCGAATGGATTAGCGCTGCCGAAGGAAAAAGATTTCAGAAGACAATGCAGGATATCGAAGAGTTGAGAAAGAAAGTGACAAAAGAAGAGATCGAACACACGATAAAGATTCTGACCGAGGAAGAAGAAGAAGCGAAGAAGAAGAAGTAGTTGGATGGTTGGATAGTCTCATAGTCTTATTGTTGGATGGTCTGATGGTTACTTTGTTGAATAGACACTTCCGGAGGTTCAATGAAAGTGGAAAGATTTGAAGACTTAAAGTGTTGGCAAGAAGCAAGGACATTAAGAAAAATGGTTAGCATAGTCACGCGTGGATCCGCTACTAAACGTGATATTGTCTTTTGCAACCAAATACGCAGCGCTGCACTTTCCGTGATGTCGAATATCGCAGAGGGTTTTGAGTCAAGTACTGACAAAGAATCCATTAATTTCCTCAATTACGCGCGGAGGTCTTGTGGTGAAGTCAGAAATCATCTCTATGCGGCTATAGATGACGACTACATATCGGCAGAGAAATTCGACGAGTTATACGAGCAGGCCTGTTTAACAGGGAAATTGATTTCGGGTTTCATCGCTTACTTGAGAAGGTCGACAAAGGCAAAACGATCTTGATGATGACACAATCATACTATATGACGACAAAACCATTAGACAATAGGACCATATGACGATAAGACTATAAGACCAAAAACCGGAGGTTTTCATGACTGAAAGTGAAGAAAGAGATTTCAAATGCCTACGATGCGGTGCCGAATTCAAGCTGCCCTATACCAAGGGAGTAATGCAAGAGAGAACATGTCCCAAGTGTGGCTCCAACAGCGTCCGGCTTGATAAGAAGAAAGAAAAAGATAGCACAGTCGACTCGAATAAGGCCGGTTGAGCACTGCAGCGAAGAAAAGCTCAATCAGGAGATTTTTCACCGGACCGATCATGAAATCCACGTATTCCATGTCCTGGTGTCGAGTGAATCACATATTTAACTCGGAGGGAATGTTCTGACATCCTTGTTTTATGCGTGATCACCAGAACCTTAGGAATATTGTTGACCAAGACCCGCGTTATACGATTGAAGCGTACATATTCGTGCTCGAAGCCCTGCAATATACGCGTAAGCGAATAAGAGCAAAGGGCCATGTTACCGGCAGGCAGCTTCTCCAAGGCATCAAGGAGCTCGCACTAGAACGGTACGGGTCAATGGCCAAAATGGTCTTCGAGCACTGGGGTGTTGCCAAAACAATAGACTTTGGCAATATCGTCATTAACATGGTAAATAAAAGAATCC
>JBAUFP010000095.1:0-7949 GCA_049679205.1 bacterium
CCCCTGCTTATTCACACCAGGAACTCACTGGAAGACGCAATCAGATTGCTCGCATCTGAGGGCTTTAATCATGGCGTTTTCCACTGCTACAGCGGTAGTTGGGAACAAGCTAAGAATATTATTGAAATGGGTTTCTACATTAGCTTTGCCGGAGTTCTGACTTTTTCTAAGCAGGCGCGCGAGGTCATCCAGAAGCTGCCGTTTGATCGTTTGCTGCTCGAAACCGATGCGCCATTCCTGGCACCGCTTGGGCGTCGGGGTAAGAGAAACGAACCTGCATTCATTGTCGAAACCCTTCATTGCGCGGCGAACGTCCTCGATGTGACGCCGGAAAGACTCGAGGCCATTCTCGACGAAAATGCCCGGTGTCTATTCTCGTTTGATTAGTACCATGCGAATCAAACGCAGGATGCTGGGACAACATTTTTTGAATAGCCCAAGATTGGCCGAGCGCGTTGCAAGGATCGCGAAGATCGAAAATCAGGTTGTGGTAGAGATAGGTTCAGGCAAAGGGATTCTAACCAGACAACTGGCAAAGAGAGCAAAGAAGGTCATTGCCGTGGAAATCGACAGCTGGTTGGCGAACTACCTGAAGGAATTAGGACTGCCCAGAGTTCACATTCTCAACCGTGATTTCCTGAAAATTGACTTGCGTGATTGGGGTAATGCGGTAGTGGTCGGAAACATTCCCTACAATATTACATCAAGCATTCTTCGAAAATTGGCCGATAATAAGGAATATGTGGAGAGGGCGGTGTGCACCGTGCAGAAGGAATATGCCGTCAGAATGATGGCACCGGTAGGTAGTTCTGAGTATGGGTATGTCTCGATATATACGAATCATCACTTTGACGTACACAAGGAGTTCAATATCCAGGCCCGGTATTTCTCACCACGGCCGAAAGTGAATTCGGTTGTTGTCACGCTAAAGCCAAGGAAGACCGGTTATGATGTAGCATACGAAGCACAACTGTTCGAATTCATAGCGGGAGTTTTTCGCTATCGACGGAAATCTCTGAAAAACGCAATCATGAATCATGGACAGTGGCTGCCCATGGAGCTTGATGATGACCGGTTCGGGCAAAGGCCGCAGCATTTGAGTTTTGATGATTACCGCGAGATTTACAGGATGATTTCCAGGGCATCATGAAAAAGCACAGGGTCCTTATTAGAGAAGCTACCGACCTGAAGGTATCAATCGTTGAGGCATTCCGGTCGGTTGGTCTCGATGACCTGAAGAAGCAGCAGGTACTTGTGAAACCAAACATGCTCAGGCCGGCGCGTCCTGAGGAATGCGTGGTTACGGATCCCCGGCTGATAGCGGAGACGGTTGCGTTTCTCATCTCGGCCGGAGCAGAGGTGATGGTCGGTGATAATCCGATGCCGGATTCGAGGATCCAACATGAAAGCGATGTCGCCGACTACTGCGGATTTACACAGGCCTCGAGGCATAAGTTCAGAAACATTGGCAAGTACTCACAGAAGGTGGAGAAGCCTCGAAACCTTCTTAAGGAGTTCTACATTTCGAGAGAGGTTCTCGATTGCGATCTGCTCGTTTCATTGCCTAAATTCAAGAGTCATGAGTTGACCACAATGACTTTGTCCGTCAAGAATCATTATGGCATAATCCCCGGTGGTTTAAAGCCTTATATCCACGCCTTGTTCCCCGGCATAAAAGAATTCAGTAAGGTGCTCGTTGAGATCTACGAGACCAGACCACCGGATATTATCATTGTTGATTGTCTACATGTCATTGACGCCAAGGGAAAACGCCATCATCCCGGGTTGATAATTGCTGGCGATAACGGGCATGCGGTCGACTATGCCTGTGCCCGGTTGGCCGGCATAGATCCCTTACGAGTATCAACGATCAGGGCCGCCTATGATGAGGGTTTGTTTGATCCCGCGGATATTGAATATGCTGGTACTTTCTCAAAGCTACGCGGTTTCAGTGTGCCTTTTGTATTCCCGTTTCGTAATTCAGTGGTGGAATTCGTCTCGCGGATATTGTATCGAATCTGGTTGGGACGGGTACCGGTCATTGATTCAGCGCTGTGCGCGCGATGCCTTTCATGTGAAAATGTCTGTCCTCCAAGAGCAATAATCGGGCAGGAAATAGACTACAGTAAATGCATAATGTGCTACTGCTGTTTGGAAGTCTGTCCAAATCAGGCAGTCCGGGTAAAACACAAACTAATTTGACGGGTAACTTCGATAATGGTGAGAAGATTGACACGGTATTGACAAGCAGTATAATGAAACAAGCATGAAGTTGTTCTTTGAGGACATAATCAGCCGTCGTAGTTTTCTTAAAAAGTGCGGTTGGCTTGCCTTGAGCGGTTTTGCTCTGTCTCGGGTAGTAAAGTTTGCTGAGGCGCAGGAACCCAGGCATGGCTACGCTGTTCCGAAGAAGGCCCTTTTTTATGAGAAGCTATCCCGTAAGCGGGTCCGATGTAAACTCTGCCCACGGACTTGTGTTGTTAGCAAAGGTGGGCGTGGTTTCTGCCGGGTACGTGAGAACCGGGATGGTGAATACTATACGCTAGTTCATTCCAATCCCTGTGCTGTACACATAGACCCAATAGAAAAGAAACCGTTGTTCCATTTCTATCCCGGCACGGCAGCTCTTTCGATCGCTACTGCAGGGTGTAATTTCACCTGTAAGAATTGCCAGAATTATGATATATCACAGGCACGGCCCGATGATACAGCCAATTACGACCTCTCGCCGGCACGCATAGTTGAACTAGCCATTGAGTACGGAACGCCGACCATTGCCTATACGTATACTGAACCCACTGTCTTCTATGAATACATGCTCGAAACTGCTGAAGCCGCGCACCGTAAAGGGATACTGAACATATATCATTCCAACGGCTATATTGATCAGGAAGCGCTCGGCAAACTCGTGGGGTACCTGGATGGAGCAAACGTCGATCTCAAGGGTTTCAGCGACGACTTCTACAAGGAGATCACGGGTGGAACGCTCAGCCCGGTGCTGGAATCATTGAAAACGCTGAAGAGGAGTGGTGTATGGCTTGAGATTACGAATCTTGTCATTCCGGCAAAGAATGATTCGGATGGTGCGATCAGAGACTTATGTTCATGGATTGAGAGCGAGTTGGGCACCGACACGCCAGTTCATTTCTCTCGCTTTTACCCGCAGTACAAATTACAGAACTTGCCGCCGACACCCGTTGAAACATTGAGAAAAGCAGCTAATATTGCCCGTGCTGCAGGCTTGGATTATGTATATATTGGTAATGTGCCTGGTGTTGCCGAAGAAAATACATTTTGCCCCCAGTGTGGCAAGACCATCATTGGACGTACCGGGTATCGCGTTCATGCATACGCGATCGAAGATGGTCAATGCGGATTCTGCAAGGCGGAAATCGCCGGGCGATGGAAGTAGCTGACTGAATTCTCTAATAATGTTTCATTCGTAGAAATGTAGTGTTACACTTTATCAGTTTGCTCTTGACAGATTATTGAATATATATAGAATAGTGGTATGACTGAACGACAGTTGAAAGAGTCTTTGAAGAACGGCGAAATACACAGTCACTACGTGCTTATTGGAGATGAGCCAATACTCATTGATCGCGCTTTGAAGACGATAAAAGACACTCTGGAGGTTGATGAATCTTTCGATCTTGACCGATTCTCACTACCCGATGGTACGGTTACGGACATTGCCACTAAGTTGTATCTTATGCCGCTCTGCTCGAAGAAAAGGCTAGTCATTGTTAAAAACCTCGAGGATATGCCTGACCATGATCTGCATGATTTCGCGAAAGTTGTAAACCGTCACAACTCTGGCAACTGTTTGGCTCTTACTCATCAGACTAAGAAAGGTAAAAAGCATTACGAGAGCACATTGAAAAAACTATCTGCGACGTTCCCTAAGGCTGAATGTGTGGTTATTATGACCGAGCGCAATGAAATAAGGAAATGGATACAATCGAAGATCCGCCGTGATGGACTGAATCTTAATAATGCCATGGTTAATTACCTTGAAGCGGAATTCAGTAACGATATTACAGGACTCAAAAACGAGTTTGAAAAAATCGAGAATTACCTTCATGAAGTTGGTTCAATTGATTCTGCGAATATGAAGGATTTGGCAAAAGGTTTATGTGATGTGGACCGTTATCGGGTGGTCGATGCCTTTCTTGATGGACGTCCTGAGGCATTAAGTATATTTGAGGAGCTTCAGCCGTACCTGCGGACAAATGCAGTGTTGGTTGATGCCATGACAAGGGGTATGGTTAGACGTGCAAGTGGCAGAGTCAAGACGATACAAACAAGTCAGGCGACGCTTCAAGAGGTCTTAGAGCAACTGACCGTCGTTGATAGAAAGATCAAAACCAGCTCCATTTTCACCCGTCTGTTAATGGAGCTTTTCATCCTGCATAATGCAGGGACCTTTAAAAATGGAGCATCATATGGAAGATAAGATGTCTATCTTGCAGGAACTCCAGGCGCAGCGCGCCGACGTGGGCAGTAAATTAAAGCGTATAGACGATAAGAAATCCACCGTCAGCGTAGAAGTTTACGAGAAGGTGAAGAAGGAGTATGCAGATAAGCTCAGGGGCATTGAGGAAGAACTCAGCGGGCATGTTGACTTGCTCACCGACGAGATACAACGCCTCAAAACAAAAGAAGAGGAAATTATTCAGAAAAAGAAAGAACTGAAATTGAATATGGAAGAAGTTGAACTTCGTTATTCGATCGGGGAATACGACGAGGATTCATTTAAGAAGGTGAAAAAGGAACACGAAAAAGGCATGGGACAGTTCGATGAAGAGCTAGGGAAGACGCGAGAAACAATGTCCTACTACAGCTCTTTCTTGACGTCGAAGGAACCGAAACCAGAACCAAAGCCGGAGCCGAAACCCGAGCCGGAGCCAGAACCAAAACCGGAGCCCAAGCCTGAACCAGAACCAACCGAACCGGTCAAGGCAGAGTCCGAGCTGAAGATAGATGAGCATATTCTTGAAGAAAAACTGCCTGAAGAAGAAATCGCGCTTGAAGAATTATTGTCCGAAGAGGAAGCGGTGAAACCGGACATCACTGAGGAAGGTTCAGCTGAACCCAAGACCGAACAGGATAAGGGTGTAACTTGTCCGAAGTGCGGTCATGTGAATACCGCGGATTCGTGGTATTGTGAGAAGTGTGGCGCTGAGATCCTTGGCGCATCTGGCTAATCGTAGAATACTTCGATTTCATTAATCTAGAATGCAATTCGACCATAGTAAAATAGAGAAGAAATGGCAGGATTATTGGGTAAAGAAGGGGTTGTTCCGCACGGCTGATAGCCCACGTAAAAAATTCTATAATCTAGTGATGTTTGCCTATCCCTCAGGCGATATTCACATGGGGCACTGTAAGAATTATGTAATAGGTGATGTCTACGCGCGCTACATGATGCGCAAGGGCTTTGATATTCTTCACCCTTTTGGCTGGGATGCGTTTGGTTTACCGGCTGAGAATCAGGCAATAAAGCTTGGCGTTCATCCCGAGCAATGGACGCTCGACAACATTAAAGTTTCTGATGAATCACTTAAACTGTTGGGTATCAGTTATGATTGGGACCGGGAGATAATCACTTGTCTGCCCGAATATTACAAATGGACTCAGTGGATGTTCTTACTTCTGTACAAGCGGGGAATGGCATATAAGAAGGAAGCTTACGTCAATTGGTGTCCTGGCTGTCAGACCGTGCTTGCCAACGAACAGGTGATCGAAGGTCGATGTTACAGATCCAATTGCCAATCGACGATTGAGAAGAGAAAGTTGAATCAGTGGTTCTTCAAGATTACCCAATATGCCGAGCAACTGCTTGGCGGGCTTGATAAACTGGCCGGTTGGCCGGATAATGTCAAGGCGATGCAGCGAAACTGGATCGGCAAGAGTGAGGGCTGTGATATTATTTTTAGGATCGCCGATGAGAACCTAAGTTTCAAGGTTTTTACTACACGTCCTGATACGATCTACGGCGTGACATTTATGTCCATCGCTCCGGAACATCCAGCAGTTGAGGATCTTGTCAATGGCACCGACCGCGAATCGGAAGTGCGGCGTTATATTCAGGAAGCAACTAAGAAAACGGAGCGGGAACGGATTGAGAAAGAGAAGGATGGTGTGGCCACTGGGCGTTATGCATTAAATCCGATAAGCGGGGAGAAAGTGCCGATCTATGTCGCCGATTATGTCCTTCTCGGGTATGGCAGCGGCGTCGTGATGGGCGTGCCAGCACATGACGCCCGTGACTTTCAGTTTGCCAAGAAGTACGAGCTGCCAATCAGAGTCGTAATCAATCCGCTGGACAGTGAACTGAGTGCGCAAACGATGACCGATGCGTATGAGGGACACGGAACAATGGTTGATTCTGGAGACTTTACAGGACTCGACTCCGAGGCAGGTATCAAATCAATAACCCATTTCCTGTTAAAGAAAGAACTGGGCGGGCCGAGTGTGAATTACCGTTTGAAGGATTGGTTGATTTCGCGTCAGCGCTATTGGGGGGCGCCAATTCCTATCATACATTGTGAACGGTGCGGCATGGTACCGGTGCCGGAAGAAGACTTACCGGTGCTGTTACCTAAAGACATAACCGACTTTGTGCCCAAGGGTAAATCGCCTTTGGCTTCGGTTGACGAGTTTATCAATACAGATTGCCCCACTTGCGGGGAAAAGGCGAAACGTGATCCAGACACAATGGATACGTTTGTCTGTTCATCATGGTATTTTCTGCGGTATTTGGATCCACATAATGATCAGGAGTTTTGCGCCAAGAAATATGCTGATCGCTGGTTGCCCATCGATCAGTATATTGGCGGCGGAAGCGAACATGCAACAGGACACCTCATATATTTCCGGTTTTTAACCAAAGTACTGCACGATACAGGGAACATATCGGTCGATGAGCCGGCAAGCAGCCTCTTCAATCTAGGTATGGTTTTGAAAGATGGCGAGGTGATGTCGAAGTCAAAGGGTAATGCTATACCGGTGGGTCAGTTCGTCGGTAAGCACGGAGCCGATGTTGCGCGTCTGACAATTCTTTTTGCTGCGCCGCCGGACCGTGAGATGGAATGGAGTGACGAAGGGGTAACCGGCGCGGAGAGATTCATGAACCGTCTTTGGCGTCTAGTCATCGACAACAAAGAAACAATTACCGCTCAACGTCCCACTCAGATTGCTGAAGATACCGAGGAGCTTCACATCAAAGTAAACCAAACGATCGCGAAGGTTTCCAGCGATCTGGAATCCTTCAAGTATAATACTGCAATCGCGGCCCTGTGGGAGCTCATGAATGCACTCTACGTGGCGAAGCGGCATGATGATATCTATGGATTCGGCATCTATGCATTGATTCACCTGTTATCACCGTTTGCCCCACACCTGTCCGATGAATTGTGGTCCATGACTGGTGGTCAGGGGAGTCTGGTCGAACAGCCGTGGTTGGAGTATGATGAGAAATATACGAGGAGTAAGGCGTCAACAATAGTGATTCAGATCAATGGTAAGGTGCGTTCTCACCTTGAAGTCGTTGGCAGCTTATCGGAGGATCACGTGAAGAAGATGGCGTTCGATGACGAAAGAATCAAACGCCATATCGAGGGCAAGACTGTCAGGAAGACAGTTTATGTACCCAATAAGATACTCAACATAGTTGTGCACTGATGCAGTATTTGATGCAAAGGAGGAAAAATGAAGAAGATGAAGAAGAGGAAGAAGAAGGTTGTTAAGAAGAAAAAGAAGAAACCTTCAATAAGAGAACTGACGATTGATATTTTGAAGAGGGGCAAAAAACCCATGCACTATCGCGATATCACCAAGCGTTTGAAAAAACGCGGCTACAGGTTCCATCGTAAAGATCCCGAGCGGTCCGTGTACATCATCATCAATCGTTACCCGAAAATCTTCAAGAAGACAAAGCCAGCTAC
>JBAUFP010000096.1:0-2139 GCA_049679205.1 bacterium
ATGTGACTGTCAGTGCCGACAATGACATCACCTGGCCGTACCAGCCCGCTTTCAAGCAATATGTGCTGACCAACACCCGTATTGACATCAAATAGGCGCACTCCCTGACACCGCGCAAAATCACGTAGTATTTTCTGATTCTGCGCTACCTTCTCATTGCGCGCCGGGATATGGAGGTCAAAGGTTATCGCTACTTTTTGTGGATCAAAAACCGGATGGTTCCCATAACAATTCTCGTACTCTCCGATCACATTCGGCCCACCGAAATCGCGCATTGCCACGAGGCCGAGATCGGCCCAAATGTAATCACCCGGTTTGACATCACTGCCTGAGGCCTTCGAAAATATCTTCTCGATTATTGTCATCTCGCTCTCTATTGCATCCCGTAGTCCGTGGATTCTAAATAACTGTCAACACTTATCAGCAATCGCCTCGGCCATCTGGAGACTACTAGCATCACCACCCATGTCATAGGTCCGCACCTTATTTTCCTTTATCACCGCGGCAACGGATTCTTCGACTGCAGTTGCGGATTCTGTTTCACCCAACCATTCAAGCATCATCTTAGCCGCAAGGATCGTCGCAATCGGATTAACCTTGTACATTCCGGTGTACTTCGGTGCCGATCCATGGGTGGGCTCAAAAACCGCATAATCGTCACCGATATTGCCGCTCGACCCGAAGCCGAGACCACCGGTCATTTGCGCACAAAGGTCGGATATGATATCTCCATACAGATTGGGTGCGACCAATACATCATAGTCATGCGGCCGTTTAAGCAACCACTGACAGAGCGAATCAACATTCGCGTCACCGGCTTCAATTCCCGTATACTCTTTTGCCACCCGGCCAAAGATCTCAAGAAACAAACCGTCTGTAGCACGCACGACATTCGCCTTGTGAACACAAGTCACCTTCTTTCTCTTATGCGTCTTGGCGAATTCGAACGCCGCTCTTATTATCCTTTCACAACCAAGCGGAGTATTGATCTTAAATGATATCGCAGCATCACGGGAAACTTTTTCCATGCCCTTTATCCTGAACAACTCCTCGGGTACCGGGTAGAACTCAACACCCGAATAAAGATCCTCGGTATTCTCCCTGAATATCACGAAATCAATACCCTCTTTGTAGTTCAGTGGATTACCAGGATAAGCACGGCACGGGCGTTTGCAGATATAAAGCTGAAACATCTGCCGCATCCTTACGATTGGACTACGGTATACATAGCCCTTGTTCTTTAGTTCAGGAACGAGCTCACTATCGGCAATTGTCTTTGGCTTGGAGGTGATCGCTCCAAACATTGCGCAGTGTGTGTTTTTCATCAGGTCGATGGTCCTTTGCGGTAGAGGATCGCCCTCTTTGCACCAGAACTCCCAACCTACATCACCATGGATGTACTCTGCATCCAGTTTCAGTCTATCGAGGACTATCTTCGTGGCATCGAGCACATCTTTACCAATGCCATCACCCGGCAACCAGGCGATTCGGTACTTGGCCATTTAATACTCCTTTTCGTTTCGTGTCATGCTCCGACGATGAACACTTCCAGCAATAGTATAGGCACGCGCGAATTTGCGCAACTCCTCTACTACAACCGGCGTTGTGATAAATATGTTTTTTTTGACTATGATCCGTTAACCGTACCTTGATAGATACGCCATTTCTTATACAGCTTCCCCCCCATTTTCTTGATGCCGTTGTTGACCTCGTGATTATCTTCAAGGGTCCAGGACAGCTCGCCGCCTTTGTAGCCCAGACGCTTGCCGGCCTTAAATGATTCCAGATAGAAAAGCGATTCCAAACCCATTTTTTGAAACTGCCGGCGCACTCCCATGATCATAAGCCGCACCTCATTGATCTTACCCTTGTAGTACAGAAACTTAAGCATTTCGATCGGACCCAGCTTGCCGTTGAGCTTTTTTAGTACTTCGTTGTAGTTGGGTACGGTAACCGAGACCCCGACCGGAACGTTATTTATTTCAATGATATAAACAAGTTCGGGAACAATCAACTGCTTAAGGTTCTTGGCAATCAGTTTGAATTCAGCATCGGTCATTGGTACAAAACCCCAATTACGACTCCACGCATCATTATATATTTCCTTTATTCTTTTGACTTCGTTTGTAAAATCATCGA
>JBAUFP010000097.1:0-1807 GCA_049679205.1 bacterium
CACAAAGATTGCCAGTAGTGGTGAATTACTGCTATATGATGTCGACGAGACAGTAATGATTGTACCATTAAATCGACGACTGAAAACAGGGGATTCGCTTGTCCTGGAGATGGAATTCTATGTTAACATCCCGAAAGAATTCCCCGGTTTTGGCTACTGGTTTGAGCATTATGAAATGACCCAGTGGTACCCCAAGATGTGTGTGTTCGATGAAGAAGGTTGGCATTACAACCAACTCCATCCGCTTGAAGGTGCTTATGGAGAATTCGCCACGTATGATGTTATTATTGATATTCCTGATGACTACGTTGTGGCGGGAACCGGCAGGCAGATCGACCCGTTGGAGACACAATTTTTGGATACACTCATTGCCACCGATAAAAAAATGCCGCGAGGTGAGCGTAAAACAGTGCACTTCCATGCCGAAAACGTACATGATTTTGCCTGGGTCTGTAGTAAAGACTTAGGTTTAAGGCAATACAACATTCTGAACTCGAATATAAACATATATTACAGACTGGGAAATGAGAAGAATGTGGAGAAAACCTATCTGTACGCATTAGATGTGATCGCCCGGTTTACCCAATGGTTCGGCGCGTATCCGTATGGAGACTTGAATTTTGTTGATGGCTTTCATCAGGGAAAAGCAACATATCCACAGATGATCATCACGGGATTGAATGAAGACGGGTTGACCAGGCTATTCGAAACTGACTTAACCATGAAGATCGGTAAGCAGTGGTTCAATGGTGCGATAGGTTCGGATGGTATGCGAGATGCATGGCTCGGTGAAGGTTATGCAACTTACGCAGCAATAAGGTACATGGAAGACAAATACGGAAAAGATAACACTCTGATCAAGGTACCTTTTTTACCACCGCTATCTTTGAGGTATTTCCACCGTTTCTTCTATTATGTAGTGCAAACTAACCGATTGGAGAAACCTGTCTCAACACCAGCTCATGAATATGTCGATGTTCCCCTTTCCCATCAGAATAGTACTAACTCAAAACCAGGACTCTTTCTATTTTCTGTCGAAAAAATAGTCGGCACAGAAATCTTTGATAAAATCATTCAACATTACTATCAAACATACACTTTCGAGCATGCGAGGCCATATTACTTCATCAAAATCTGCGAAGAAATCAGTGGCCGGGACTTAGCAGAGCTTTTTGATTCTTTTCTCAATACTACAGAATTCTGTGATTGGCGAGTGAGTAGTGTTACGGCGAATACAGTTAAGGTCGAAAACACAGGTGAGTTGAATATCCCGGCAGACTTGCATGTCATCACCGAGTCTGGGGAGCAAGTGTACTCTCTTGGAGCGGGAGATAAGCAGCACATAGTTGTGGTCCATGATACGTTGGGGGAGATTGAGAGGGTGGCTATTGATCCAGCGGAATATACCCTGGACCCAAATTACTGGAATAACTATGCCCCACGGAAGGTATCGATCAAACCGATTTTCGACTTTGACTGGCCATCTTTCTCGATGTATCAGATTTTGTGGATGCCCTATCTCTGGTATGATTCTTATGACGGGATTACCACTGGGTTTTATATTTTTGGCGACAACTTCGCTGACGTTGATTTTGTGAGAGGGGGCTATCAAGTGACTGCGGGTTATACCTACGGATTCGAGAGTGGGCGGCATTACCCGTCGCTTAATTATCAAACACCAGTGCTTTTCGAAGACGGTAAACGGGTGCGTATCAGATTCAGTGGTTCACGGTCTCGGGGCGGGGACAACGTCAGCATTGGAATTTCCAGCAACCTGGGGCGACCATTCACGCGCCAGCCACAAATG
>JBAUFP010000098.1:0-4378 GCA_049679205.1 bacterium
CCATAATCCCTGGCCGTTGATAATATTCCCTCACTTTCTTTTCGTGTGAACGCGATATCATCGCAAAAGATATCACAAAAAAGGGCCAATTTCTTCCGCGCAACATACGGTATCATCTCTTTCTTCACCAGCTGAATATAGTCCTTGCGCTTCATCTTGTGCGGGACGGTATGAACCAAAAACGTCCCGATGACATCGATCGGCGCGCGTGTCTGCAGGCGTTTTATTGCACGTAGCATCTTATATTCAGCATCGGGCATCAATCCGTACCCGCTTTTGATTTCAACTGTGGTCGTACCGTGGCGGATGATATTCCTTATACGCCTCCTACCAAGCTCGTAAAGATCATCCTCGGTCGCCTTGGCCGTATTCCTCACCGTGCTGGCAATCCCGCCACCGGCTCTGGCAATCGCCCCGTATTTCACGCCTTTCATACGCATCGCGAATTCATCTTCACGGCTCCCGGCAAAAACGATGTGGGTATGAGAATCGACAAAGCCGGGACAAACAACGCACCCTTGGGCATCGATGATTCTATGTTGAGCAGAAGCTTTGATTGCACCAATTCTTCTGATCAAACCGTTTTCGATCAGGACCGATGTCCGCTTAAGAACACCGATTCCGCGGGTCATTGTTAAAACCTGTGAAGCATTATTGATTAACACGGACATCAAATATTCTACCCTATTTTAGTAATATGTCAATGATTCGCGGAAAAATATGGTAATATTCAGTAGATATTTTGTTACGGATGGGCAAATCTGCCCGGCTATTCTTTAAGCTCACTCCGCCAAATGATTTTGCCCTCTTTATCAATCAAGGCGCGATCCTGAGGCGTTTCCCAAACCGCAGCAATGCCGCCTGAGAAATGCCCGGGAAACGCGAACTGAGGTTCGATCACGATTTTACCCCATTTGTCTATATAACCCCATTTATCACCGATCCTGACCGCGGCCAGGTCTTCTACGAACACATAGGCCACGTCAAACTCAGCCCCTATTGCCAGGTCACTGGTGGTATCGATAAACCCCCATTTCCCGCCGATTTTCACCGGTGCCAAACCGTCGGTGAATGGCCCGGCAAAATCAAACCGGGGTTCGATTACAACACGTCCCTGCATATCAATGAATCCCCATTTACCTCCAAGCGCGACCGGCGCCCGGCCTTCAGAGAATACACCAACCAGGGAGAATCGGGGTGGAATTATTGCTTCGCCGGATTTATCGATATATCCCCATTTCTCACCGTCAAAAAAAGCTCCCAGACCTTCAATAAATGTAACCGGAAGCGGGAAGACCGGTTGGAGGACAGTATTGCCTTTTTTATCTATACAACCCCAGTAATCACCAACCTTGACCGCGGCCAGCCCTTCAGAAAACCCGCGTGCTGCAAAATATTGCGGTTCGATTACGACATTTCCTTTTTTGTCAATGAATCCCCACCTCATACCGATCCGTACGTCAGCCATACCTTCAGAAAAGGAGCCGGCGAAATCGAATTGGGGATCAATGATCGTATTGCCTTTCTCATCAATATAACCCCACCTTAGATCCATTCGCATCGCGGCAAGATCCTCGGAGAAAGACAGCGCATGGTCGAAGCGCGGCTCGATTACAAGTTCCCCTCTATTATCAACGTAACCAACCTTTCCTTCAACAACAACCGGATACAACTGGGGTTTTCCACCACCTTTTGCACACTGAGAAGAGACTGCAAATAACACGGTGATTGTAACTAGCAAAACTCTCTTCATTCTAACCCCTTTACTACATATTCCCGGGAACAATTCCCGCATATCTTGTACAAACGCCAATGAGCAAGCCATGAAACAAAATTGATACCTCTGTTTGATTTCTTTACCTGGTTCATGAAGAAGAGCGGTGCCGCAATGATTTAAGATGGCATGCAGATACTACTTATGCGCTACCGCGATGAGCGTGTCACTCTCTTTCTTGCTGTACGGTTCATCTTTGTAAGAACCATAAAACCTTATTTTTCTGAAACCGGCCAGTTGCAGCAGCTTTGCGTAATCGTCTTTCAATAATATCTGGTCATAGTCTACACCCCACACCTTCATGTCCGGTTTTGGCTTACCATGCCAGATATCGAGTACATTATAGCGCGCGCCCCGCTCCAAATAGTCGATGACAAAAAGGCGTGAGAATTCTTTCTTGCTGGAGGCCATAACAAATCTGGGCTTGAGCTTCCATTGTTTGTCGGTTGTGCCTTGGGTTAACACCAGCAAACCATTGTCACTCAGGACCCGCCGCATACTCAAGAATGCTTTGATAACTTCCTTCTTGTCTGACATATGCAATATCGAACTCGAAAGGCAGACCACTGCATCAAATTTACGTTTTATATGCTTGTATAATAAACGATAGTCGACTTTGTGCAACGGGATTTTTATATCCAGACTCTTGAAATTCTTACGCGCACAGGCAAGCATAGACTCTGAAATATCTGAACCTACGACCTCACAGCCCAACGAATAAAGTAGATAAAGATCGTGTCCGGTCCCGCACGCACAGTCGAGAACTGAATGGATTTTGTTTTCCACGAAAAGCCTCTGGAAGAAAGTACGGTAAACCGGCTTGAACTCACCAAACTTGCCGTGAAACAGATCATATCTATCAGCAAAATCTTGATATTGGTCTTTACTCATCATGCACCTGCCTTATGTAATAAAAAAGACTTGAATCCCTTGATAATCGTAGCATATTGAATTGTAAACATGGGGTTGATACAGACACTGTATTATTATACACAGATCCGGGCGGAAGTCAACCGTTTTTTTTGAGGGTAACCCAAGTATAACCTTTAACCCCGACAGAAGTTGAGAGTTGACAAGAGGCAATTTTTGACTATTTTTAAGGAATCGTATCTTGAAAAGACACGTAGATCCTGATTGAATATAGTCGAATGAAAGGAGGTGATTGCCCGCAAAACCGACTCTGCTTCAGGCTTTCTTGGGATAGAGCCTGATATAAAAAATCAATATCCCACAACCGACAGGAGAGAATAATGAAAAAAACATTAATTATATGCTTGGCCTTAGTCACCATGCTCTTTGCCGCGCAGAGTTCTTCTGAGCATAAAGTCGAAACCCCGCAACCGGCTAACATACAAGGCCACGTTTTCAAACTACCGAACGTTGGACACACTCCATATAATGGTCCGCGATCAACCCCAACCCTGGTTGACCAGATTGATCTGGTCCCGATAAACGCGACCGGTTACTGCTGGGGTATCACCTATGACTGGGACAGAGATTGCCTCTGGGTCACCCAGTGGAACAACATTTACACCTATATGTATGCTATCCAGAAGACATCACCCTGCGTCAAACTAGACTCGGTACTCCTGGGTTCCGGTGTGCCAACATATCGACTCGGCATTGGTTATGGCGGAGGCGATGTTGTGTACATGGCTGGCTATGACGGCAACATCTATCAAATTGACCTAAACACAGGTACCGGTACTCTCTACCGTTCAACCGGCTGGTCAGCTAATGAAGGGCTAGGTTTCAATATCGTTGATGATGCTCTTTATGTGGGCGACTGGACCATCGATCTGATTGCCTATGCGCAACCTGCCCAGACCGGCCCACTAAATACCTGGTCGGTCTTGAGTCCATCGGGAATGAGTGGTGCTCACAGCGGCTCGGTTTCCCCGCAGTGGTTGTTCACCTGTAATGAGGATGCTGCTCAGGCCTATTTCTTCCAGCATAGCCTATCCAGTGGCGTACCAAACATGACACCCGATTCGACCTGGGATCTGCCTGCCGGCATGACCCAAGCATCAACCGCCGACTGCGCATTTGACGGTCAGTATATCTACGTGCTGGACCAGTCAGGTCCGGATATGATATGGGTCTTTGATGTAGGTCTTCAGTCCGGTCCGGCCGGTTTCTGGGATTTTGAGACTGGCTTACAGGGTTGGACGCACACCAATGGTCAAGCGTACCCGGCCGGTTGGGATGTTGAACCCTCGGGCACTCATGCCAGTCAGGCACCCCCGGATCCTGGTGATTCGACGATGTGGGTCGACTCGGATGCTGGTGGCAGTGCTTTCTGGATTCAGGATAGTGCCCTATCACCGGTCCTTGTGCCCAATGCAGGCATGGATTGGTTAAAGTATGGTTTCTGTAATTATGGTGGTAGTGGTTCCTATGTAAACGAACTCCATGTCGGGATCAAACACTCGACCGGTGGGGTCTGGACGGCTACCGAACTAGCGTTCTATCCTTCGGGCGTGACCACGGGTCCGGCCTGGGATTCAGTTGATGTCTCGGCTTATACAACAGCTGATTTTGTCCAGGTCTACTTCTATTTTGACGATCTCAATACCTGGGGTTACTGGTCGTCGTTTGACAACG
>JBAUFP010000099.1:0-2269 GCA_049679205.1 bacterium
TCGCGGCGAGTTTGGAAAAGAGCTCGCAACATCCCGTAGCCGAAGCGATCGTACACTATGCCCGGAATAAGGGAATAGCTTTTCCTGAGGCAAAGCAATTCGATACGATCGAAGGTCGAGGGGTCAAAGGCATGCTTGATGGAAAACCAATACTCGTGGGTAACCCTGCTTTCATGGAGGTGAACAATATCGATTATCCTACCGAGGCACAAAGTGAGGTCTCCCGGATCGAAAAAGAGGGCAAGAGCGTTACCCTCATTGCCTATGACCGCAAAATACTAGGTTTGATTGGAGTCGCCGACACAATTAAGGCAACATCCGAACGGGCAATCAGTGAACTGAAAAGAATGGGACTCGAGCTTATTATGCTGACCGGTGATAACGAGTACACGGCCAAGGCAATCGCGGCTAAGCTCGGGATCGAAAAGGTGCGGGCAGGAGTACTTCCCCAAGACAAAGCACAAGAGGTAAAAGGCATACAGGAAGGTGGAAGAGTTGTATCGTTCGTCGGCGACGGCATTAATGATGCGCCCGCCCTTGCGCAAGCCGATGTTGGCATCGCTATTGGTGGCGGTACTGATATCGCCATTGAGAGCGGCGATATAATACTCATGCAGGGTGACATGATTGATGCCGCAGCAGCAGTGCAACTGGGTAGAAAAGTGATGTCGAGGATAAAACAGAACCTGTTTTGGGCCTTTGCGTACAATACTGCGCTCATCCCGGTTGCGGCCGGGTTGCTTTACCCGTTTTTCAGAATTACATTTAGGCCCGAGCTGGCAGGTTTTGCAATGGCGATGAGTTCAGTAACAGTTGTCACCCTGTCGCTGTTGCTAAAGAGATACGTACCGGCGGCGAAAAGAATGACCGGGAGAAAGGGAGAGAAAAGGTGACAGGGAGAAGGAAAACCATCCGAAGACAAAGAGATAGCCGGGAATGAACATATGTGGGTTTCAGCCAATGGCTGAATAAAGGAGGTAACAATGGCAATTGATCCAATATGCAAGATGACGGTTGATGAAGAAACAGCGCAGTACAAAAGTGAATACAACGGAAAAACCTTTTACTTCTGCGCTCCGGGATGCAAGAAGAAGTTTGACGAGAATCCCGAAGCCTATTCAGACGAGTCGAAGAACGATTAGAGCTCTACTATCTGAGGAGATTAGATGGAAATCAAACACATAGACGGTAAGAAAAAGGGAAACGTAATGCTCTTTGCATTAAGCACCTGTGTTTGGTGCAAGAGAACAAAGAGGCTGCTCAACGAACTCGCGATCGCGTATGATTATATCGACGTGGATCTACTTGACAGCACCGAGCGGGAAGAAGTGAACAAGAAGGTATTGCATTGGAATCCAAGCGGTTCATACCCTGTAATCGTCGTCGACGATAGCAAATGCATTGTTGGTTTTGACCCGGAAAAAATAAAAGAGGTGTTTGGAAATGGCAAGTAAAGAGGTCTCTCAGGCAGATATTGACGTCCGGCATGAAAAGCTGAATACTGAAGCTGAAGCCGGAGGCTACCACCTTAACCCGGACACCGAATTCACAAAAGATCTGGTTGAAGGACTCCTGATCAACGATCAGCGGTACGGCTACCCGTCGTGTCCCTGCCGGCTGGCATCAGGTAACAAGCATGAAGACCTGGACGTTATTTGTCCTTGTGACTACCGTGATGCTGATGTCGAGGAGTTTGATACATGCTACTGTGGATTATACGTTTCAACCGCAGTAATTGCCGGAAAGAAAAAAATCGGTAAAATACCCGAAAGAAGACCGCCAAAGGTGGCAAGAATAAAGGTGAGTGCATCGGCAGGTGTATCGGCTCTACCCTACCCAGTCTGGCGCTGCCGGGTCTGTGGTTATCTTTGTGCTCGTGCAGAACCACCCGGAGTATGTCCAATATGCAAAGCAAAGAAGGAAAGATTTGAGAAATTCATCAGCAGCAAATGAGATGGTGCTATCTCAGCCGTTCACAGTCGGCGCTGTCCCTCAATTAAAAATCATAGGAGGAAAACATGGCTAACGTGCAAAAGGTCGGTGAAGTCTATCGATGTGATATTTGTGGAAATGTCGTTGAGGTAAAAGAGGCTGGCGGTGGTGAGTTAGTCTGCTGCGGCGAGCCCATGAAACTAATGTAATGGTTGATGAATGTCTGTTTATGCGTAGAATATTAAAGAAAGGAGAATATAATGAAAGAACTTTCTAATATGTTTCAGTCGGCCGATTGGAAAAAGGAGAAGCACGTTCCGGTTATTGACGCACCCGA
>JBAUFP010000100.1:0-6766 GCA_049679205.1 bacterium
CTTTGTATCAGAGCCTGAGCTATTGCAGGCTCTTTCTAAGCATTTTGGTGTGCGGGCCGTTGACCTCAAGGCCAAGGAACCCAGTGACTCAGTTTTGAAGTTGTTGCCGGGTGATATTGCAGCGAAATACCTGGTGGTGCCGATTTCGAGATTCGGCCGCAAGCTGACGCTGGCAATGCTGAATCCCCATGATATGGCAGCTATTGAAGACATTAAATTTGCGACCGGTTTCGAGATTGAACCCGTGGTCGCGCATCTCGATGATATTGTTACGATCATTGAAAATCACTATCATATTCAGCGCATTTTCTCCGATGTTATGTATGAAATCGAGATGGCCGAGGCGACTGGTGATGGTCAAGCCATGCAGCAGGTTGAAGTGAGGGAGAGGAAAGAAGAGGATTTGTCCAACGTGGTTGATGGCGACAGCGGACCGGCACTTAAGCTTTCCAGCAAGATAATTACTGATGCCGTGGTTATGAACGTGTCTGACGTACACATTGAGCCATATGAGGACGACATGCGGGTTCGTTATCGAATCGATGGTATACTGCATGAGATGATGAAGCCGCCCAAGAAACTGAACCGAGCTCTGGCAACCGTTATCAAGGTAATGGCCAAGTTGAAGGTCGAGGAGAAGCGATTGCCTCAGGACGGCCGCATAAAAGCTCGGGTTCAGAATAAGATTATCGACATACGTGTCTCCACGGTACCGACATTGTTCGGTGAAAAGATCGCGCTGCGAATACTCGACCGTTCAGCAATCCAGTTGAATCTTGATTTGTTAGGTTTTGAAGCCGAGTCCTTGAAGGTTCTTCGAAGGGCAATCAAGACTCCCTACGGTATTGTGCTCGTTACTGGACCGACTGGTTCGGGAAAAACGACAACCCTGTATTCGGCATTGGCCGAGCTCAATGACCCGGGGTTGAACATAATAACTGCTGAAGATCCGATCGAGTACTCATTAGGCGGTATTAATCAGTTGCAGGTAAATGAACGTATCAACCTGACTTTTGCATCAGCCCTGCGTGCATATTTGCGTCAGGACCCGAATATCATTATGGTCGGTGAAATCCGTGATTTAGAGACGGCCGAGATTGCGATCCGTGCCTCTTTAACCGGTCACCTCGTATTGTCGACCGTACATACGAATTCAGCCGCGGCCACTGTCACCAGGTTGATCAATATGGACGTTGAGCCTTTTCTCATTGCTTCGACCCTCCTTGCCGTTGAGTCGCAGCGATTGTTGAGAAAAGTCTGTCCCAAGTGCCGAAAGGAAGTTGAGTATCCCGACGAAGTTCTGACCGATGGCGGTCTTAACCCAAAGAAGGTTGATTTCAAATTGTTTAAGGGTGACGGCTGCAAGCACTGTCGTGGCACTGGTTATAAGGGAAGAATAGGTGTCTTCGAAACATTACTGGTGACTGCGCCAATTCGAGAGGCGATACTGAATAGGGCAACAAACACTGAAATTGAGAAAAAAGCTGTCGAGGAAGGCATGTTGACTTTGCGCGAGTCAGCACTAAGGAAATTGAGTGAAGGTGTCACGACCCTGGAGGAAGTGATTAGAGAAACGAAGGTGGAATAATGGAAGAGAAACTGGGCGTATATCTCGTTAAGAATGGATTATTGTCTGAAGATCAACTGCGCGATGCAGTCAAGGAGAAGCAGGATACTGGACAGCGCCTGATTAGCATATTGAACGGCCGTAACTACATTCCGGAAAGCAAACTGCTCGCCCAGTTGAGCAATCTGTATCGCATGGAGGTTGTCGACCTTGATTATGTTATACCCGACAAAAAAGTGCTCGAAAGAATACCAGCGGAAAAGGCTTATCACTATGAAGTCTTGCCGATTGATATCAAGGGGCGTTATCTAACCGTGGCCATGGTTGACCCGACTGACATAAATGCGATCGAAGACTTACGTTTCATTACCGGCAAGGAAATTAATCCGGTGCTGGCTTCTGAATCGAGCATTCGTGACGCACTAGATCGCTATTACAAAATGGAAAAAGGGTTAGCCGAGGTTAAAGCTGATACATCAACCGAGACCAAGGAACTCGACGTTGAAGATCTGGAACTACTTGAAACCGGTTTTGACGAAGACGTTGAGGAGACCAAACTCCGCGCTGATGCTGAGGGCGGTCCGGTTATCCGTTTGGTCAACTTCTACATCGCGGACGCGGTCGGTAAAGGAGCGTCGGACATCCATATCGAGCCTTTTGAAAAGCATGTACGGATAAGATTCCGTATCGATGGTGTTCTGAGAGAACAGCAAATGCCGCCGTTCAACATGAAAGCCGGAATTCTCACAAGACTGAAGCTCATGGCGAAGATGGATATCGCGGAAAGACGTTTATGTCAGGATGGCCGCATCAATATCCTGGTTGGTAATAAGATGATCGACTTGCGCGTTTCCGTGATTCCAACGCTATACGGCGAAAAGATCGTGATGAGAATTCTTGACCGCAGCGCCTTGATGCTCGATCTGACCAAGCTCGGATTCTCCGAGGGTCCGTTGAAGAAATATCTTGGGGCGATTGAGAGTCCATATGGAATTATCCTGATTACCGGTCCGACCGGGAGCGGGAAGACGACCACACTGTATTCAACCCTGGCCCGATTGAACAGCCCGGACCGTCAGATAATGACGATCGAAGATCCGGTTGAGTATAACCTGCACGGGATAAACCAGATACAGGTGCACGAAGAAATCGGTCTTACCTTTTCCAACGCACTGCGTGCATTCTTGCGCCAGGCACCAAATGTGATCCTGGTGGGTGAGATCCGTGACTCCGAGACCGCCGAAATCGCGATCCGTGCCGCGCTGACTGGGCACTTGGTGTTCTCAACCATTCACACCAACGACGCCCCGACTACGATCAACCGGATTGTTGATATCGGTGTACCGCCGTACCTTGTTTCCAGCGCGCTTGTTTTGATCCAAGCCCAGCGTCTTGTA
This sequence comes from bacterium, assembly GCA_049679205.1. Taxonomy (GTDB): domain Bacteria; phylum Hydrothermota; class Tepidihabitantia; order SM23-42; family SM23-42; genus SM23-42. Next base: position 2,965 of record JBAUFP010000100.1, read on the forward strand.
CGGCGTATCTGTCCGAAGTGCCGTGAAGAGATCGAGGCCGATGAAAAGATTCTGGAGGAGGCAGGTATCCCAAAGGGTACATTCCCGGGCGGCAAGATTTTCAAGGGCAAGGGATGTACGAACTGCAATCAGACTGGTTACAAGGGCAGAATCGGACTCTATGAGGTAATGCCGATCTCACCCGATATCCGCTCCCTGATCCTGAAGGGCGGAACTTCAGATGATATTGCCAAGCAGGCAGCAAAAGAAGAGATGTTTACACTTCGTGATGATGGTATTGATAAGGTCAAACGGGGTGTTACGACGATTGATGAATTAATGAGAGAGACAGTGTCTTTTTAGTTATTTTGGAATGAAATGAAATTAAGGAGGTAAAATGCCAGTTTCAATGAGGCAGCTTTTAGAGGAGATGGTTCAGAGAAATTCAACTGATCTTCACTTGACAACGGGTGCGCCGCCTATGTACCGTATCGATGGCGAACTGGTACCGACAAACTATGAAATAATGACGCCCGAGGTTATTCAGAATTTGATCTACAGCGTGTTGAATGATCAGCAGAAAAAGAAATTTGAGATGGAATGGGAACTCGATTTCTCGTTCGGCATTGCCGGTTTGTCACGTTTTCGGGGTAATTGCTTCCAGCAGCGCGGCAGCGCGGCAGCTGCAATTCGTACTATTCCTTTTGAGATCAGGGGTTTCAAAGAGTTAGGTATACCGACGGTTGTGGAACAGCTGGCAAAGCGACCCAAGGGTCTGATCCTGGTGACCGGGCCGACTGGTTGTGGTAAGTCAACGACCTTGGCCGCGGTCGTTGATCGGGTGAACAGTGAACGCCGTAATCATATTGTGAGTGTTGAAGATCCAATCGAGTATCTGTTCAGGCATAAGAAGGCGATCGTTAACCAGCGCCAGGTGGGCAGTGATACAAAGTCGTTTGCTAATGCTTTGAAGTATGTTTTGCGTGAAGACCCGGATGTTGTGATGGTAGGTGAGATGCGTGACCCAGAAACGATTGGCACAACACTGACGATTGCGGAAACGGGCCATCTGACACTTGCCACGTTGCACACGAATTCGGCCGCCGAATCTATTCACCGTATCATTGATGTTTTTCCACCGCATCAGCAGGGTCAGGTGCGCTCACAGCTTGCTTTTGTGGTTGAAGGGGTGTTGACCCAACAGCTGCTTCCCAAGATTGGCGGCGGTAGAGTGCTTGCGGCTGAAGTCATGGTTGGCACACCAGCCATACGGGCCTTGATTCGAGATGCAAAAGAGCATCAGATATATTCCTCAATCCAGGCCGGGCAAAAGTATGGTATGCAGACAATGAATCAGGGACTGTATACGTTATATGCCAAGCGTCTGATAACCCTAGAGACAGCTTTTGACTTTTCGCCCAATATCGAGGAATTCGAACATATGGTTGAGCAGAAGTCACCAATGTTGAAGTAAAATGAGAAGTAGAATGCTTTATCTCCTAAATTTCTTACATTATAGGCGTATGTTGATAAATAAGTTTAATGCTGAAATAAGTCATGCCATGCTTTTTATAGGCATGGAAAAACGATAAGGAGGTTTAATGCCACTATTTGTCTGGAAGGGTAGAACAGCTACGGGCGCGTCTGCCAGCGGTGAGATCGCTGCTGGTTCGCAGGCTGATGTGGTTGCTGCCCTGCGCCAAAAGAAGATCATCCCGACTTCGATCAAAATCAAAGAAGAAAAGAAGGGTATGGGACTCTTTGGGGCCAGGGTTTCGAGACGTGCCTTAGCCGTATTCACTAGACAGTTCGCTACCATGTTAAACGCTGGATTGCCTTTGTTGAGCTGTCTTGAGATCATGGCCAAACAGACCGAGAGTCCGGCTCTAAGGCGTGTCCTGGGTGAGGTAAGGACTGATGTCGAGGGTGGTCTTTCCCTAGCTGATGCTTTGCGCCGTCAACCAAAGGTTTTTGACAATCTCTACGTCAACATGGTCGAGTCGGGTGAGACGGGCGGTGCGCTCGATGTCATATTGGTTCGTCTGGCGAATTATCTCGAGAAATCCGCCGCTCTCATTCGTAAGATCAAGGGTGCGATGATCTATCCGGTCATCATCTTGTCAGTTGCTATCGTTGCTATTGCGATTCTGCTGATTTTCGTTATCCCTGTTTTCGCGAGCATGTTTGAGGGTGTTGGTGCTGAACTACCGACGATGACACGTTTGGTCGTCGGTTTGTCAAACTTGATGAAGGTGTGGACAGTACCGTTGGTCATCATCCTCATCGCGGTTTTCACGATTCTGCGTAGGTGGCATAAGACTGAATCCGGAGCAAAGGCGATAGATCCATTATTGCTCAAGCTTCCAGTTTTCGGCGGGCTGCTTCGCAAACAGGCAATTGCACGACTTTCGAGAACCTTGTCGACACTACTCTCGAGCGGTGTACCAATCATCGATGCTTTGGAAATCACGGCAAAGAGTTCGGGCAACTGGTTGATCGAGGATGCAATACTGAAAGCGCGAACGTCAATTAAAGGCGGCGAGAATATCGCTGATCCATTGAGCAAGACTGCGGTCTTTCCGCCGATGGTAACACAGATGATTGCGATTGGTGAAGCTTCGGGTGGTTTGGATGAAATGCTTGCCAAGGTTGCCGATTTTTATGATGCGGAAGTGGATCAGGCAGTCGAGAACCTGACCGCGGCACTCGAGCCGGTGATCATGGTCGTGTTGGGTGGCGTTGTCGGTTTCATTGTCATTTCCATGTATCTACCGATCTTCCAACTCGCCACGACGATTACTGAGTAGGGCGATAATCCTAAGCCGGTAGCTGCGCGTAAAAAACACTAGAGTAGCAAGTCTACCCTAAAGGTATTTGTCGATAATGGCATACTCAAAGATAAGCCGGATAACGGGTCTTATAGTAATCCACCCGTTCATCGTTGCGTTTATTCTGCTGACCTCATACCCGCCCTTTTACAGAACACCTAATCCATTATGGTATCTCATTATCGTCTCGGTCTTCCTGGCAATCTGTTTTTTATTGCTCCAGAAGAAAATATCAGAGACTGCTTTACTCTACATGATATTCTGCTCCGACATCCTGCTGGCCGGGGCCATCATTCACTATACGGGCGGTATCGAGAGCATGTTCCCGTTACTTTATACCATCCTGATCATTACCAGCTCCCTCTACCTATACCGGCGGGGTGCATACGTCATTTCGCTCAGCGCCACGCTCTTTTTCTTAGGCTTGGTGCTCCTGCATAGCCAGGGAACCGGGGCTTATACTTTCTCAGCGGTCATGTATCGCTTCTATATTTTCGCGTTGTTATTTCTACTCACTGGTATATTGAGTGGAGCATTATCAGAACGTTATCAGAAGCGAGTGGAGGAGGCGACACGGCTACGTCTCACCACCGAAGACATAATCAGAAATCTTCCTTCGGGTGTAATAACCGTGGACAGCAGCGGTGATATATTGTATACAAACATGCCAGACAGCCGGTTACGGGCAACCGTCCATCTGCACGTCGCCAAATTTCTAAAAGACGGAGAGAAAGACAATTCAAGCGAGTTGAAATTCGCCGGGCGTAGTTACATTTTAACATGTGTACGGATCTTTAAAAACAAGGCAGGGCTGGCCATACTTCAGGACATGACAAACATCCGAAGGCTCGAGGAGAGGTCGCGCGTTGCCCGTCAGACAAAGTTGCTGGCTGAATTGGGTGGGTCGCTCGCTCATGAAATTCGCAATCCGCTATCCTCGATCCGGGGGTCACTCGAGGTTATCCGTGATACGAGGCGTCGCAAGAGTGTAGTTC
>JBAUFP010000101.1:0-3031 GCA_049679205.1 bacterium
TCATCCCAATTCGACGCAAAAACAAGGGTGCGCGTCTTCGCTTGCGCGCTGATTTTCTGTAAACATTCATCCAGAGACCGGCATGAGTCCAGATCGAGGCGCTGCATCTCAATACCGCTGGAGATGAGGTGGGTGTGCGCATCGATAAGGCCGGGTATAACATACTGTCCCCTAAGGTCTATGGTCAAGGCGGCACTGGGCCGTTGACCGGGAGTGGGGATTTTTGCCTTGATGACGCCGCCTGCTATGTATAAACTGCAGAGGCTGACCTTTCTTGCGGAAAAATCTACACAATTTGCATTGTCGACCAGGATTGACTCTGGAGAATTGTCAAGAATGGTCAAGTTAACCTACTACAATTGGCTCTTCAGGGTAGGCGTAGTCTATGGGATGGGGTTTTAGGATCGCACTACCGACAGTAACGGTACCTACTCTGCCAGCAATCATCACGCCGATGATGATCAGTTTCCCGATTGCCGATAGATCATAGGAAAAGCTACAGAACGGGTTCATTGATGAACCCAAGGAGAGGCCTACCGTCCCGAATGCAGAGAATACTTCGAAGATTACTTTTAGAGGTGCTTGGTGCTCAATGAGCATGATTGCAAAGAATGCAGCCGTGATCGTGAAACTCGATAGTACGAAAATCAGAAACGCGCGATACGCCTGTTCTATAGGAATTCTTCTTCTCAAGGCGTTAATATCCTTACCGTAACGACCGCGCATGAGTTCTTTTGCCCATCTGAGGAGAAGTGCAAAGGTCGTTGTTTTGATTCCCCCGCCAGTGCCACCGGGTGAGGCACCGATAAACATGAAAAACATGAGCAGCACAAGAGTAATCGGTGAGAATAGCGCAATGGACATGGTGTTGAAACCGGCGGTTCTCGGGGTTACGGCTTGGAAAAAGGAGCGGACGAGTTTTTGAAGAAACGGCAAGCCGGCCAGACCGCGGTCGTACTCGACAAACAGGATGAAGAGGGTTCCAACAACAATGAGCGCGATCGTCGTCCTCAGTACGACCGTTGTGTGTAGAGATAGTCTTCCTTTTTCCCTTTTTATTAATTTCGTGTAGAGATCCGAAATGACGACAAAACCGAGGCCGCCCAGCACAAACAGTGCGGCGATGATCATTGGCGCGGGGATCGAAGACGAGAACATTGCCATGTTTTCAGAGAACGTAGAGAAGCCGGCATTACAGAATGCCGAGACGGCATGAAAGAAAGCCTGACCTAGCGCGACCGGCATGCTGAATCTTTGAGCGAAGACCGGATAGAGTAATATCGTTCCCAGTAATTCGACGGCGATGGTGATCCTGAATACCCGCCAGGCGAAACGGCGCAGGTTTTCATAGGTCAGCAGATTGATTGACTCTTTGAACAGGAGACGGTCGCGCAGCGAGATTTTGCGGCCGATGAAGAAAAAGAAAGTTGTAGACAAGGTCATGTAACCAAGTCCGCCGATTTGAATCAGGGTGAGCATGATGCATTTGCCAAAGAGCGTGAAATCAAGCGCCGTATTCTTGACAATGAGCCCGGTGACACATAGTGCCGAGCTGGCGCTGAACAGGGCATCAATGAAACTAATGCCGTGGTGCGTGGAAATCGGTAAGAGCAATAGTATGGTACCAACCGCGATGATACCCAGATAACCGGAGATGAGTAACCTCGGAGCTTTTACTTCGCTCGAACCTTTCATGGTTCTACATGGGCAGTTGCTTGAACTTCTGCAGTTTGACTTTCACTCTCTTCGAAGCCTTTTGGGCAAGCCGGTTGGCCAGTTTGTTTTCTTCCCGGGGCACGAGGGTGACGGTCAGGTCGAGGTCAGACTGGAGCATTCGTATCCGTTTCATGAGCAATGCGATATGCGCTGACCTAATACGGTATTTACCCATAATTTGCTTGTATACCAGTTCGGAATCGAGTATCAATTGAGCACGCTTCACCCCCGATTGAGCCATCCATTTAAGGGCATGGATTACTGCTTCATACTCAGCAACATTATTGGTCGTTATTCCTATGTATTTTGAGATCTGCGCGACCGCTTCATCCCCTTCCGGTGCGAAAACCGCTATTCCGACACCCGAAGGGCCAGGATTGCCCCTTGATGAACCATCGACAAATATGCAGAATTGTGGGTTTTCTGAATTGGGCATAGATTATTTGTCTGAACCGGTGTAGACAAGGATACGACCGCAGTTACCGCATACGAGTATCTTGTTGCGCTTTTTCAGTTCATTTAAGAACTGATGGGTAAGATTGGCGTAGCATCCGGTACAGGTGTTATCGGTAATCAAGCACACCGCCCTGCCGCGTGACTTTGCGACACGATTGTATAATACCTTCATATCTTCCGGAAGTTTACCGAAGTTGTTTTCCAGATTGATTCTGGCCGAGGTCTGTTTCTCTTTCAGCTTTTCACTTTCTTCAGTCAATCCGGATATTCTTGTCCGGTTCTTGTGGATGTATTCTTCAGTTTCATTGCGTATTTGGTTAATCGACGTCTCCAGTTTTTCCTCCTCTTCCATTATGCCGAGCATTTCGTCTTCGATTTCATGGTTGTTCTTTTTCAGAAATTCAATTTCATTCAACATCGCACGATATTCTTCGTTTGTTTTCACGGCGAAGGTTTGGGTATTGAGTTTGTTTATTTTTCCTTCATTGTCGGCGATGTCGAGTTCTTTCAATTTATAGGTTTTCTTAAGTTCCTGAATCCTACTTTCGGAATTCTCAAATTCATCTTCCCTGGCTTTTATTTGTTTCTCGAGTTTCTCTACCTCTTGGGGTATTTGTGCTAATCTTGCTTCGGCTTCTTCTACTTCATCATCAAAGCTTTGGATCTTTACCAGGAGATCCAGCACACGTTCCATGTAAGCCTTTCCTCAACTGGTCCCAGCCGGCAGTGCTGCGCTGTATTATAGGATATGGGCGGTACCCGACTTGAACGGGTGACCTCCTGCATGTCAAGCAGACGCTCTAACCAAGGCTGAGCTAACCGCCCGCATTGAAACATGGATAATTCTACTGATAATCAA
>JBAUFP010000102.1:0-25271 GCA_049679205.1 bacterium
GCTCGAGTACAATCCCACCACACTAAAAACGAAGACGATCAGAGTGATTACGTACGCCAGCTTTCTCATTTATGCCCCGCTAATATGCAGCCACCACTCACAACCGGCATGGTTGCGACTATTTCAATTTTACCAGCTTAACTGACCCGCCTCCAGAATGCGCACTGAGGAAATATACGCCCGGCGGTAACTGCTCACCATAGTCATCAGTGCCATTCCAATTCACTTCAGTAGGTAGTAAGTAGTACGTAGTAGGCAGCGATAAATATTTCACAATCCGTCCAGTAGCATCATAAATCATTAGTTCCGGAATCTGATGTTCTGATGCTCTGCCCGCTGACCAACCGATATTCTGATTCGCCTCTTCTATCATGCATCGTGAATCGTGTATCATGAATCGAACTATTGTAGATTGGTTGAACGGATTCGGGTGTACTTCTAGTTGAAAACCACTGGCGTATACAATCTCATTCGAAGTAATCCCCACCTGACTCATATCATAGATGTAGATCGAGTCGCGGTCGTAACAGGATACCCATAGCCTTTCACTCACTGAATCATATGCGAGTCCGGACGGATAGGTTGTTGGGTCTCCAGCCCACTGGTCCACCCAAGAGCCAGCGTAGAGATTCCATGAATTCACCAGGTTGGAACCGTAATTGCCGTCGCAGGCCAGCAACTGGGGTGCATTTCTACTGAGGAATGCCAAGCCGAAAGGCCGGACATTTGGCGATGCGTATGTTGCCTCTATTGAGTCTACTTCCAATCCCGTGCTGGTATCGATCACTGATATGTAAGGCTGGTTACCCTTTACCGCATAAAGATACGTGCCATCCCAGGCGAGATCGAACGGGTGAGTAGTCGGTGCCGCAAAAGTCTTAACGATACTCAACCCCAGGGTATCCAACTGGTAGATAGTACCCCCGACATAAGCAGAGTGCCATAAGTACTGACCATCCCACGCCAAACCACACGGGTGATTGACTATACCGTTATAGACATTGATCACCGTACCACTATCTGGATCGAGCCGGTATATCTTTGGGCCAAACATACTGTTACCGTCACCGCTATTTGCGGCCCACAAATATTGCCCGTCGAAAGCCAAACCGCGCATTGCACCATCCGGCGCGGCAAATGAACCGATCAACGGTGGGATCAGACTATTCATATCATATTCATTGTTGCTTTCGCTATGCGGGATGTAGTACTCAGGCAGGGATGCATCACCCTCGGCGTAAACAAATCCTGCAACCCAACACACTGCAGCAAAAGTGAAAATAGTGAGCTTGCCGTGGACCATATTATCCCCTTTCATAAAATTTGATGAAGAATTTCGATATCAGTACTTTTCTGATAAGCCCTCCGCAATACGCCACGCCGGGGGTTCAGTGATATCCCCCCAGTATTCGGCAATCTCGGCAATCAACCCGTTCTTGAATCTAAAAAACGACGTCGCATAAAAGCTCTGTTTGCTCTCATGAGAGTATACCCTGACAACCGACACGACGGAGTCATCCCCCGCAATAACATCGACAACATCTATGTGCCATCTCCCTGGATACCGTTTGTTTACATTGATTAGTTTGTCTCGTCCCCTGAACAACTCACGCGTGTTCGGCCAGTAAACATTGCAGTCGGGAAGTAGTAAATCAGCCACGTCATCGTATCGAGCTTCATCAAATATCTGCCAGAATTTTCTCACTGCTCCTGCTTTTGAATCCAAGTTTGCTCCTACCGAACGTAGCTACCGGCATTGATGTCAATCGAACAGCCGGTTGCATGGTCCATCAATCCACTCGCCAGAAAAACCACGGTCGGTGCTACGTCTTCAGGCTTCGTCAATTCGGTTAAAGCCAATTCCTTCATTATTGCCTCATCCCCGTGCTTCTTTATGTACTCGTCCACTATTGGAGTCCTCACAAAGCCCGGGGCAACGACAAAGGATTTTATGTTGTGTTTCCCGTATGTTCGCGCTATTGTTCTGCTAAGAGCGACCATTCCCCCTTTTGAAGCAGCGTACGCAAAGTAATCCTCATAGTCGCCGCGAAACGCAGCACGGGAGGCAATATTGATTATCCGCCCTCCATTGTGTTTCTTAAAATAGTTCACGGCTTCCCGGCAAAGCACGCCGGCTGCAGTGAGGTTAATCGCAATCGTTCTCTCCCAGTTGATCAACCAGTCATCGATACTCATTTCATTTGGGGAGCGTAAATAAACACCTGAGTTATTGACCAATGTATCGACTCGTCCATAGGCACTGAGTACGTTATGAAACAACGTGACACCATTCTTGGGTTTTGATAAGTCAGCCTGAAACGGCCGCGATTCGTTACCCACCTCCACGGCCAGATTTTTTGCCCCCACTTCCTTTTGATTGTAATGGATCGCCAGGGTCGCACCGTATTCAGCAAGGGAACGCACTATTGGTGCACCAATACCTCCGGCCGCGCCGGTTACCAGAATTATGTCGCCGCTCAAATCAATGCTCATCTTCACCCCTTAACACTCTCAATACCCAGCACCCGCAAATGACACGTGTGCGTCTATGAAAGCCTAGTACGACCTTAGTTGAACACAAAAAACAGTTATCTAAAAGTGTTCTAAGATTTATTTGGCACAGCAGGTTTCTTTCCGGACGCCTTTGCGAGCACAAAACCTATACCGAATCCAATTGCCAGCATCAGTACGATCAATACGATCCTCGACATCCAAATCCGCCATAATAGCAGCTGAATAGGTACAACCTCTGTATTCTGGACAATGAGGATTAGAGCTATTATTGCCAGGATGATAATGATAATACTCTTTGCCTTCATGCTTCCTCCTTTGTTGCGTTCATATCAGAAAATTGAGACGACCCGCATTCTGATTCTGAGATATTATAAACAACATATCAGTTGTGTCAATCTACGGGAGTGAAGATGCGTGGTCAGCAGAAAGGCCGGGGAAAACCTACAATCGCCGGATTTGTGCCAGAGAATACATCGAAGCAATGAAAACAGCAATGAAGCAGAATCCCAATACTATAAAAAACGCATTGCCCGGGGCTAACTTACCCAGTAACGCTGCTACTCCATCTGTGTATTTGCTCAAATCCGGCATAGATTTGAGTGGAAACTTCAACAGAAACGGAATCAAGACAAAGCCGACAATGGCTGCGGTTAAGCCATATACGGCCATCCGAAAAGCGTAAAGCCAGAAAGAACGCATGTCTTGAGCTTGCCGAAGCTCTAAACGCGCTCTTATTCTGTTTTCAACGAAACCGGGCTCGAATTCCTCCGACAGTTCATTCTCAATTGCCATTTCGATCCCTAACTCGTGCTGGCATACTTTGCAGGATTTCAAATGTATTTCAAACTCTTCCTTCTCTTTATCGGCTAATGCGCCCAGACAATAATAGATTATTTTCTCAGCCTGCGGACAGGAGTTCATGTTCATATCCCTCCAAATGTTTTCTTAATCTCTTTCTTGCCCGGTGAATGCTGATTTTGACATTACTCGCGGTCATCTTCATAACCTCGGCAACTTCACCGAGGCTGAATCCCTCATAATACGCGAGCGTCAGCAACATTCGGTCTCTTTCCGCCAATTTAGCGAGTGCATCCTGTATGATCATCCGCCTCCTGGTTATTTCTAAGTTCGAGTGCCCTTGGACGTTCTTGACCTCTTCAAGAGAAATCGCGCGCCTTCGCTTCGACTTGCGAAAGTAATCACGGGTAACATTACGTGCTATTGTACACATCCATGGCCGGAAGTGTTGGGCATTCTTGACCTTCTTCATATTCATGAACACCTTAATAAACGTCTCCTGTGTAAGATCCTGACTTGCAGCATAGTCATTTGTCATGCGCAAGACAATCGTAAAAACCAGTGCCTTGTGAATGGTGACGAGCCGTGTCATCGCTTGCTCATCACCATTCTTAGCACTCTGAACTAGATTTTCAAGATCGTCGTTTGTCGATTTCAAAGACTATTCGGTTTTCTCCCTCTTTTTGGTTAACATATATGCAACCACCAACGAAAGACCGAACACACTTATCAGTGCACAGGACGCAAGCAGACCTGGAGTGGCGCCCGTCGGCAGGAATAATGCCATCATACCCAAACCCGCACCAACACCGATAACGACGATGCCGCTCTTAACTAAACCCTTACCATTTTTGGGTTGGGTTGCCTTTTCGATGGCGAAGAGTTCCCTAACCTGGTCGGGGTTCTTGCCGAGTTCCAACGCCTTGACCAGCGCCTCATAGTGCCTTTTCCGCTTCATATATTGAAACCAAATCGCCGCGACAATGCTAGCCCCTATTACCAACCAACAAGTGATGAGGGCAAGAGCTCCTGGAACATCCATCATACCTCCTTTATAGACTACACGTGAGAAAGGTGACTTTGGTTACACCCCTCTTTATGGGGACAGGCATAACTTTTATACTTTTTTGCATATATCGACCCCAGCAATATATCAAATCACCTGACGCTTAAAGGAATCTACTGCTCCTCTCAATGCCCTAATATGCGCCGGCGTTGTCCCGCAGCACCCGCCAATAATTGAAACACCCAAGGAAATTAGCTCGCCGGCTTTTTCGGCCATGAAGTCCGGGGTCTCAGGGTAGACTACCTTGTCTGCTTTCAAAACGGGCAGGCCAGCGTTTGACTGAATCATAACCGGGAGATTTGTATGTTTCTTGAATTCTTGAGCAATCAAGATCATACTCTCGATACCGTTACCGCAGTTCGAACCCACGACATCAGCACCTGCTATCTCCAAGCCCTTAGCTGCTTCCTCAATGCTCACACCCATGACCGTGTAGAACCCTTTTGGCGTATGATCAAAGGTCATCGTTGCCAATACAGGAATCGACGATGACACTTTCCTTGCTCCCTTTATGGCATATGTCGCTTCCTGTAAATCGGTCATCGTCTCAATACAAATGACATCGACCCCCGCATCAATAAGGGCGCCTATTTGTTCCACAAAAACGTCGACCATCTGCTTAGGCTCGATATCTCCGTACGGCTTTAAAAATTCTCCGGTCGGGCCGCAAGAACCCGATACATATACCCGCTCAGCTGCTGCCTTTTTCACCGCCAACACCGCGTTCTTGTTAATTTCCTCTACTTTTTCCTCAAGCGCATACTGTGATAGTTTCAAGCGTGATGCGCCAAATGTATTAGTCTGAATGATATCCGCGCCAACACCGAGATATTCCCGGGCGATCTCTTCAAGAACACCGATGTTCTCTAGATTGAAGGATTCGGGCGGCTGGCCTATCTGCAAACCACGCTCCATCAACATAGTACCCATGGCACCGTCGGCAACCAGTATATTACCGGCTGCCAAGCGCTCGAGCAATTTCCTCATGTTATGATTCTTTGGTCAACTTCTTTATCCACTCTACCGCGTTTACGCTGTCATAACTATAGGCATCGGCACCTATATGGCGCGCATAGTCGGCTGAAACCGGAGCTCCGCCAATAATAGTCTTAATCTTGCTGTCGAGCCCTCTTTTCTTCAACCGTTCCACAACGTCCTTCATTGCCGGCATTGTCGTCGTGAGCAGTGCGGACATTCCGATAACCCTTGCCTTCTCCTGCACTGCAACCTCAACGAATTTCTCCGCAGGAACATCTTTACCCAGATCAACAACATCAAACCCGGCACCGCGGAGCATTATTGCCACCAGATTCTTGCCGATATCATGAATGTCACCCCGCACCGTACCAATCACCACTTTGCCCAGCGTGGGCATCTCGTCTTTGAGAAACAGCGGTCTCAAAACATCCATACCCGCATACATAGCTTTTGCGGCCAGCAAAACCTCGGGTAAAAAGATTTCATGGTGTTTGTATTTGTCACCGATCACGTTCATGCCGGCGATCAAACCATGGTCGAGCACGTCCTTTGGTAAAACCTTCGTGCCCACTGCTTGTCCGACCAGGGCTGCAACCTTCTCGCAATTCCCACTTTGCAGTGCTTCTGATATCTCCTGTAATAAATCCATGCAATCTCCTGTGTTTCCCGTATTCCGACTTATTTCAATGTGCTCTTATGTTCTCTCCAAGAGCGCATCCATTCGCTCCTGGCACGAGTGTGTTTCACACTCCTTACAGAATGGATAACTGTCTTCGATGATATGTATCTCTTTCTTGCCCGCTATAAAAACTCCGGACACCGATTTCAATGGTTCCATGAGAAAACTGTCACGGAGCGTTATTCCTACACGCTCCGGTTTGAGGTACTCAAACAGCCTTCTCTGACCGCTGACATGCCATCCACAATAGCCAGGACTGTAACGCATTACTACTGCCTCTTTATCGACAACACCCCTGGTCATCAATGATTGGAGGAACCTGGTCTCCACAATATCCGCTGCTTTCTCTGCACCTGCGGATGCGACCGAATCCAGCATACTGCCGAGGGCAAGCTCTTTAGTCTCAAAAAGCTCGTTTATCCTATCGTGCACGGTTTGACCGAGTGTGACCGCAAAAAGCGCCAGACCATCGGCCTGCATAGCGATTTTTGGAACCGGCGTGTTCTCGGCATTCAATGATTGCCCCTTGTACACATCCTGAAACTTTTCCTGTGGAATATCCTTCATGATTCCAGCCGGATGTACACACTCTCTATAGATATCTCCCGCAACCAGGAAAAGCTCTTTTGCATTCTCAGGCGGCTTCTTACTCAAAGGTATACCCTGAAGTAGCATTACAGACTTCTCATCAGGCACTACGCCGCGAATGTTAATTTCTACGACCTCACTCATCACGATGCATCTGGCAATTTGCTCATGCCACAACGCTGCGCTTCTGTGGTCATGAGTCTTGTCAGTTCTTTCTTCGTATCCTCGGAAAGCCTTGATGGCTCATAGTTCCGGATCAGCCTCTCGACTTCCCTTTGGGCGCGCTCGGGTAATGTTAGACCACCTTCTTCCTGCCATCTCGTTCGATTCGCCCGGTCGATCACCGCCCCCGGCAAATAGAGTTCTTCCTTGAGGTATTTTTGTGTGTGCTCCGATATCAGTAAGTGTTGCTCCTTGAGGAGTTCCTCAAAACGAGGCAGTGCAGGAAAATCATCCTTGGGCTGAATGCCCTTGACTAAACGCAATACCATGCCACAAATCTCATTGTCGAGCAGGAGCTTCTCAAGACTCTGACAACTCTCGAAATCCAGCATACCCGGACCCGATATACTATTGATACCGGCAAGAGCGGCCAGGGTAGCACCCATTGACGATTCCAGCCCGGCCTGTGCATCCAGCATCTTTGCATCACTCAGCGATATGTAGGCTTGGGTAGGGATGTTGAGGTATTTGCCGATTTCGTTATAGGCGCAGTCAATCATCTGAGTTCCAATCGCACCCATCGGCGTGGTCTCATAACGGACATCAAATATCGCGGGCGATCCGCCATAGAGCACAGGTGTTCCGGGATGCGTGAGCTGGCTTATCACAATCCCGCTCAGCGTCTCGGCCGTGTGCTGAACCAGGGTGCCGACAAGAGTGACCGGTGCCATGAATCCGGAGAGAGGCATCGATATGAATTCGACTGGGATTGAAGACAGTGCACAGTCAACGACGTTCTGCGAGGTAACCCCACTCCACTTGAGGGGCGAGGTGGGACAACATGAAAAGATCGTCAACGGCTCCGCCGCGAGTTTCGACGCGCCGCCCCGCACTGCCACCTGCAACTCCTTCATAATCTGGAATGCTTCGACAGTAAAAGCACCGGTGACCACTGGCTTCTCACAATAGAGCAGGCTCAAGTATAGTCGGTAACTATCCGAGATGCGTTCATGAACATCCGCTGGTATGAATGCGGTCGACTGGGATGCAATGTACTCCAACTGGCTGACAACCTTGGCATAGTCTATGTAGTCTTTGGTCATTGGTTTTCTGATTTCTTGTGTGCTTGAATCCAGAATATTCAAGGCGGCTGAACCCGGCGTAAAATAAATATTATAACCGAACAGATCATGAGTCTCGTTACCGAGAACATCATACAACTTGACGCTATGAGGAGTTGCTTTAAGAGCGCCGTCTATTATGTCATTAGTCAGGAACGCGTGATTCTTCTTGACATCAATCTTCGCACCGTGGTCATGCAACATCGACATGACTCCATTGTTATGGATTTCAATGCCGAGCTTGCAGAGGATATCACGCGCCTCAGAAATGATCCTTTCAATAACCCGATCATTCAAGAATTTCAAAGTTGGTCTGGGATTGAGTAAACCTTCTTTAGGCAGCATGGCAAATATTACTCAGATTATTCAGGTTTTCAAGCATTGATATAATTTGAGAATGACGCTACTACGAAGCCGCTAATGCGTTCTTTATTCCCTTCTTGAATTTGGATGCCCCACCCTGAGAAGGATGACGCACATAGTCACATGGAAAACCCAGATGATCTAAGGAAGATTGCGCTTTTCTGCCCACCGCAATAATCCTCCTTGGTTTCAGTATCGATATCATCTCTGAAATAACACGGGTATATTTAAGTACCTCCTTTGCCGTTGGCGTACGGACCGACAGAATGCTGCTGGTTTCATACGGATGGATAGGAACGCAGTTCCAGACTATGAAACGCGGATGAAAAGGCAGCATGGTTGACCAAAATAGTCTTGCCGAATTCGAGATGTATGGCGCCGTTTTCCGTACCCTTATCAGAGGGTCATCTCTGCTTGATTGCTGGCCGCCAAATGGTAATGCATGCGCCAGCAGCTGTCTCTCTCCAGTGAACGGAATACCCGAGAACCGACAACCCCAGGGCCCCGGGGCTTCACCGAGGAGCAGAATAGATGGACTTTCCCTGAATGATTTGAAGTAACCAAGCAGATTTTCCCGTCTGACCCTTGCCGCGGCCGCTATATCAACGGATGAATCACGTCCACGGTACTGATTGAATAGACCAGGAGTCGACCTGATTGTGAAAATCCTCTGTTCGAAGAAATTCCACAATTCGGCTAAGACCATATATCAAGGTGACATTGAGCTTTAATGCAGAGACGCTTATCCTGGTGCTCAAATATCTCTATCGGTGAGCCAGCCAAGTGTTCCACCATCCCTCCGGTCTGATTCTACATAGGGCTTGATATCAATAACCGGTGTGCCGTCAATCATATCTAATCCTTTCACCTCCAGGATATTTGCCCTACGCTCCAGAAGTTGAACTACGGTCAGGCCAATCGGGTTAGGCCTGTCCGGGTGTCGCGTAGCGAACACTCCGCGCAGTTCTTCGGGAAAACGAAGAGGTTTTACCTTCAGACCGTGGAATTCAGATTCATGCAGCCAGGACACTACTATTATATGAGAAAAACCATCAATATCACTTAGTCCTTCTTCAAATTCTTTGAACAGTTCGATGCTACTGATTTTCTCCCTTTTGTCTGATTTTGTAACCTCATCCCTTGTCTTATACGCACAATGGATGATACCAATCGGTTTTTTTCTAAAGCTTTCTTTCATCTTTGCCTCAAGATTACCCGAGAGCGCATGTCATTACATGAAAACGCTCAGCCACGTATGATCAATTTCAACGAACACTACCCTCCAATTATCTTGACCAGAACCCGCTTCTTTCTCTGACCATCAAATTCGCCGTAGAAGATCTGCTCCCAGGGGCCAAAATCTAATTTTCCATTCGTGACCGCAACAACAACCTCGCGTCCCATGAATTGCCGCTTGATATGAGCATCAGCATTAGTCTCACCGGTAAGGTTATGCCGGTATCTCTTTGGGTCGTGCGGTATATTCATTTCCAGCCATTGCACAAAATCCTGGCGCAGTCCCTCTTCGTCGTCATTAATAAAAACGCTGGCCGTAATATGCATTGCGTTAATCAGGCACAGTCCTTCCTTTATTCCACTCTGTCTCAATGCTTCTTCGATTTGGGGTGTTATGTTGATGAATTCTATTCTCTTCTTTGTATGGAACCAGAGCTCTTTCTTATAACTCTGCATTGCTAACTCTCTGTCTTCTGCATCACATAGAAGACAGAGCCATGGTGTTCGGGGTTACTCTTGAATTCGTCCACCTCTTTCTGTACTTTGTTCAGCAACGCCAAAGCATCCGGATAGTTTTGATACCTATGGCGTAAACCTTCAACCAAATTTTCCATGGGTCCGTAGTAGTCATCCCACCAGGCATCCTTCGAGACCGTAAATTCATGAAGAAGATCGTACCCGCATGTTGGTATGGAGTCAACTCTCCTCTCGATATCAACAATCCTTGCGTGCGCCACAAAAAAACCCCTTTGGCGCAAAAAACGGCGCCAGGCTCTCAAACCCTCTTCAAACCCGATCACATAAATTGCGCCCTCACACCACAGAATATCAAAACTATTATCCTTAAACTGCATGTCCCTCATCGAGCAATTCATCGTCTTTATCCGGGTGGTCAGCCCTGCTTGTTCAACTTTCCGATTCAAACAATCTAAAGCCATCTGGTCAATGTCGATACCAACCACCCGTCCGCCGCTCAACCGTGCGAGTTCCAGGGTAGCGACGCCAGTACCACAGCCGATGTCAAGGATCACCGGATTTTGGATTTCCGGCAGCATCTTAAAGGCCTTTCGCGTGTATTGCAGCAATTTCGACCGGAAATAGTCACGTCTTACCTCTGTTGAAATATCAAATTTCATTTTTCTCCTCCGGCATTACGGTAATCTACCAGCGCGTTGTCTTTCTTTATTCTCTGGACATCCAGTATTCTGACCGGTACAACCAGCATTTGTGCCGTAGCTGGCTTGTTATGTATTGTGTGAACCAAATCCATACCCTTTATCACCCGGCCAAATGCCGCAAAGCCCTGACCATCTGGATTCCTTTTACCGCCGAAATCCAGTTCCGGCTGATCGCCAACACAAACAAAGAATTCTGAACTTGCCGTACCCGGCGCTGCCCTGGCCATGGATATCACAGCATCTCTATGCAATATGCCTGTCTTGTCTGTTGTTTCGTGCTCTATCGGAGGTAACCTCATATCGCTCTCTACGAAGCCAAGGCCACCTTGTATCACTTCGATTCTTACGGTGTCGTCCGCTTGATTATCCAACCTTACCACACGGTAAAAAGAAGCACCCACAAAACGGCCTTCATCGACATAGCGTAGGAAATTACGCGCAGTAAGCGGGGCTTTTTCTGGATAGATCTCCACAGCAATATCACCGACATCAGTTTGTACCGAAATAACCGGGTTGGGTTCCCGCCTATTATTACATCCCAAACTGGTTAACGCAATCAAAGCGGCAATCATCAAATTTTCTCGAGCAGCCATGATCCTCTAGATAATGCTACATGTAATATCCAGGTTGTCAAGCAATAGATAGAGACCACAATTGTTTGTCCGTTAAGCGATCCTTATCAAGATCAGTCCCACCACGATCAATCCAATACCCAATATCTTTTTCTCTGACCGCGCCTCACCCAGGTATGTCATACCCAATATCGCACCCATTGCCACGGATACCTCCCGCACCGCGACCACGTAGCTGACCTGAGCTATCCGGAATACAAAGAGGATTATCAAATAGCCCATGGCAGATCCAATGCCGATGATTATGCTATACTTCTTGTATTTCCTCCAAGCATTGGCTAACTCGCCTCTTCTTGCGATGAGCATATATGGTGTCAGACAAAACATGCTCAGCAAGAACAAGCCTAAGATATAAACGACTGGATCGACATAACCCACGGCAATTTTATCAATTATCGAATAAAAAATCATTGTCAGGCCAACCAGCAATGCATAAATCAATCCTTTTTTGCCATCTATACGATCACCCTTCTCCAGTCCGATAACAAGTATACCCAGGCTGGTGCAGATAATTCCGGCCATTCCAAGAATGGATATTGATTCTCGTAGTACTACCAGGGCAACGGCTACCGTTCCGACAACACCACACCCACGCGCCATTGGATAGACGACAGAAATGTTCCCGTGGGCATAAGCTCTCGAAACAAACAAGAAATAGAAAGAATGCACTACACCGGTGGCGATGATAAACAGGTACCCTTTGGAAGTCAAACCATTTGAGAGCATCGACACAAGCGCAGGAGGTATAAGAACGATGGATGCAAAAACCAATCCGAGGTAGACAACACCCAGATTACCCGATGCCTTTTTTGTAGTGAAGTTCCACAGGGCATGTAATATTGCGGAAGCTATAACCAGAGTAAAAGCAAATGCAAGCATCTTTAGGTGGAATAAGGGGACAGGCTACTTTTTTTGAAAAAACACTCGGCTTTCTTTATCGGTCAACCACATCACTATCTTAAGAAACATTGCTACTTATATGGTCCAAAAAAGTAGCCTGTCCCCTTATTGTTTCAGTAATCGATGTGCCTCTTCTAGTGAATCCATGATTTGAATATGCTGAGGGCATTTCTCCTCACACTCACCGCACTCGGTGCATTGGTCAGCCCGATTTTCCGGTTTGACGAATACCCTGTACATCCATCTTGAATCCTCAACGGCATCGTACATGCAGGCATCGTTGTACAGTTCGAGGATAAAAGAAATCGGAATTTTCTGAGGGCACGGCATACAATAACCACACTGCGTGCAGTCAACCTTGGTTCTCGACTGATAGAATTCTTTAGCTCGCGCATAAAGCGCTAGTTCTGCAGGCGTCAGTGAATTGCGGTGATCGTCTGCTGCGAATCCGATGTTTCTCTTCACCTGCTCCAGACTGCTCATGCCGCTCAACACACAACTCACCT
Organism: bacterium; assembly: GCA_049679205.1. Lineage (GTDB taxonomy): Bacteria > Hydrothermota > Tepidihabitantia > SM23-42 > SM23-42 > SM23-42. Next base: position 12,722 of record JBAUFP010000102.1, read on the forward strand.
CAGGCCGGTTCAGCACCCACCGCAACGCGTACTCTGCTGGTGTTTGTTTCCACTGCGATTGTTCTATTATGTTCAGCACTTCTTTGGGCACACGATTCGCAAGTTTACCGCCACGCAAAGGCTCCATGATCATGGCGCTTAAACCCTTCTCGTGTGCGTATTGGAGACCCTCCAGGCCTGCCTGGTAATGGTCATCTACGTAATTGAGCTGCATAAGACAAAATGCCCAAGCATAGGCGTCGACGATTTCTTTGAACAGTGACAGATCATCGTGATAAGAAAACCCGACAAACCGAGTTTTGCCAGCCTTGAGTATTCCATTGAGAAAATCCAATACCTCATATTCCCGCACTTTCTCCCAAGCATTCTTACCCAAAGAGTGTAGTAGATACATATCAATGCAATCGGTCTGCAAACGCTGCAGCTGTTCATCGAAATACTTGCCGGGATCACCCTTTGACTTAACGAGCCAGACCGGCATCTTCGTCGCCAAGTAGACCTTTTGCCGGTAGCATCCCTTTAGTGCCCTGCCGACAAAGCTTTCACTCGTTTGTCGGTGGTACGGGTACGCAGTATCAATATAGTTTATCCCATTATCTATTGCATAATGTAGCATTCTGGTCGCCTCGGGCCCGTCAATCGTGGTCGGGTCGTATTCTTCGGTCAGAGGAAACCGCATTGCACCAAAACCGAGCTGCGAAACCTTCACACCCGAGTGGCCGAATTCACGAAATATCATAGTTTGTATTCTAAATGCAAGAAACTATTTGTCAATACAAGACTGAAGACCCCGACTTCTTTTGTGTTATGTGGGAGATCACATCTAATTACTACTTCTTACTACATACTACTTACTACTAAGTTAAGCCCTGCCCTCAATTGCTCTCTATGAGCCTTCTTCAAACCCTTGCGATTTTCCCCAAATTTCATATTTGGTTGGGAAAATCAGCATCCCGCACTTTCGCCAGAAAGTGCGGGGCTATCGCCCTCTATAATTATATATTCTACGGGCACATTTTTCGTCAACCATATAGCACTTTCGGTTTTGAAGAACTCATATCCCTTTTCATACATCTCGCGTGCCTTGATCATGAGCACAACTGCTTCACCGTAACGCTGCCCCACCTCATCCGCTGTCCTCTCATCTTCGACCAAATGCACATACTGCCTATTCCCAGGACCGAGCCCGTCACTTTCTATTGATGGTAGATACTTCTTTGCTGTTCCGTGAAAAAGAAATTCCGGAGGTTCAGCAGATTCTTCGCCGAGCGAAACAGGAATGGAGTGTCCATAATTGGCTCTGATTCTGCTGCCGTCTTCACTAAAAGAAAATCTCTTTTTCTCGGCTTGCTCAACAACCTGACGCAGAGCAGGCCGATCGAGTACGATACCAGTTTCTAACGAGTTCTTTATCAACTCCTCAATATCAGCCCATCCTTCTGCATCCAGTGTCAAGCCAATGTGCTCAGGCTTGTGTCTTAACACAAGGCTCAGGAACTTACTGATTCTTACCAACCTGTTTTCATCCATTCTTCACCTACACCAAGAAACACATATTCTTACTTTCTCGAGAAACAAAGAAATTCATTTCTGCCCCATCCTCTTTTTAACGAGTTCCACTAACATACGGTTATAGTACATCCCGTATGGTATATTTAATGAATAAAGCACTTCACCCTTCCAGCGTTGTGATTTAAGGAAACCGGATTTCTCCAGTATCTTAAGATGCCCAGCAATCGTTTTATACGGTCGGTTGATGCGTGCTACAATTTCCTCCAGTGAGAGCTGTTTGTCATTAATGAGATATTGCACTATTTCAAGCCTCGTTTCGTTACCCAAAGCTTTTATCAACCTAATAAAGAAATCTATTTGCATTCCTCCTTATGCCGAAGCATTATACCGCAAGCCCTCTCAATGTCAAGTGATTTCTCACTTTCTTGAGAAACAAAGCAATACGAGATTTATCCGGACTCAATAGACTACACACATCATGCGATATTTACCACATATTTGCCAGGGTACCCGCACTTGACATTAGTACTATAATGAACTATACTATATAGAATCATAAATCAGGAGGTTACAATGGATGAAAAAGAAATCAAAGAAGCCTGTCTATCACTGCTCGAATCGGCAGATGCTGCATACGTTACGACAATCGACGAACAGGGTTACCCGCAAACACGCTGCATGTTCAATCTAAGGAACAAGGAGAGATTCCCCAAGCTCATCGAAATGTTCGAGGATCATGCGGATGATTTCATGATCCTGTTCACAACCAACACTTCTTCAGCCAAGATTGCTCAAATAAAAAAGAATCCTGCCGTATGCGTATACTACTGCAAAACAGAGGAGTTCCATGGTCTCATGCTCGCCGGCAACATCGAAATCCTTAATGACCCCAAGATTAAGGAACAGCTCTGGCATGATGGCTGGGAAAGATACTATCCAACTGGTCCCAATGACCCGGATCACACAGTACTGAAGCTACTACCGATCAGAGCCAAAGGATGGTATAAGGGGCGCCAGTTCACTTTTGAATTTGGGGTCGTAAAGTGAAAACGCAACGTGAGGGTGGTTTTCTTATTGCCAAGATACATCAACTTGCCGGTCGCATCCTTAGCCGCAAGTTAAAGCAATACCGCATAGCGATAAACCCTGCTCAAGGAAGAATCATGTTCGTTCTCTGGCAGAACGATGGAATACCAATCATTGAACTTGCGAATAAGACATCACTGAGCAAATCGACGCTGACAAGCATGCTAGACCGGCTCGAGTCATCGGGTTATGTGGCGCGCGTGCCCTGTCCTGATGACCGCCGCACAGTCCTCGTGAAGCGAACTAAAAAAGACAAAACCTTCGAAAAACTCTATGTAGAATTATCTCAAGATATGACCAAGCTTTATTACAACGGATTCAGAAAAAAAGAGATTGATCAGTTTGAAGCCTATCTCAGCAGAATCTTCGAAAATCTCGTCAAACATGAAAAAAGTGGCAAATTAATTATGTAGTAGTCAGTTAAAAGGATTGAATGAAATGAAAAGTGTACAGGAAAAGAAAAGAATATCTGCCGAGATCATCGCGATCGAACGCACCGCACTCGACCGATGGGGCAAAGGCGATGTCTGGGCCTTTACCGAGATCAGCGCGGATGAAGTGACATATTTTGACACGGGTACTGAAAGACGCGTGGATGGCCTAGAGGCATTAAGGCAACTCTATCTTCCCAGAGAGGGCAAAATTACGATCGAACGGCATGATATGTTGAATCCAAAGGTGCAAGTGCATGACAGCACTGCTGTTCTCACATTCAACCTCATCGACTATATACCCACTGCTGAGGGATCAACTGAAGAAGAGCAGTGGACATCGTAAAGGGGACAGGCTTCTTTTTCGAATACGCACCTGGCAACACATTCATTCAGGCGTATTGCTTCTACTTTGATGAAAAGCGATATTAAAGCTTTATTCTAGAAAGCAGCCTGTCCCCGTTTCAGCCAGAAATCAAAGGATCGGCCCGGAACAAAAATGTCAACGCCGATTGATTCCTCATCGAGCGTATTTTCAATCGCGTGAGGCTCATTAGAGGCAAAATACGCAGCGTCACCAGGCTGAAGCAAAGATTCCTCTCCTGCTTCGTTTCGAATCCTCATCACACCCTTGATCACAACACAAACCTGTTCGTGAGGGTGGTTATGTAACGGTGATGAGTGTTTGGGTGGTTTGACAAAATACTCCAGCGATATATTTTTTTCGTGACACGTGCTAGCGCGCAGCCAGCCTTTCTCCGGTTCGTATTTTTCCGCATCTTTCACATGAACAGCCTTCACTAAAACACCTCCTGTTGACCGATTACTAAAAATACCTCATTCGTCTTCCCGCGCATATTCAGTTTTATTGCCATCAATGTACATAACAGTCAAACCGCTAATGCGGCCATTTTCTTTCTTGAATCTTATTCTTACGTCGCTCTGTTCATCCACGATAAAAAGAGTCCCGCTCATCGAAATCATCCTGAGCAGGGCACGGTCTCCACGCTGATAAAAGAGCATATCATCTTTAATGTGTATGCTCAATGAACCGTATTTACCCGCATACGATTCTAATACCGCCGCATCCACTGCGAGCGGACTGAGCCTTGCCTTGAATCCGTCAATATACCATTGATAAGACACCCGCTTCTCCTCTCCTTGTGCCGAACCCCTCATTTTCTCCAAAACATTCAAATAAGCAACATTAAAGGCTTCCACCGCTGCGACTTCAATATCAGGTTCAACACCCACTCCTTCCCAGTTGGCTTTTGTTACTGGATGAATAGAAGTCCACTCAGGCAGGATCAGTATGAGATTGTCATCAAGGACCCTTGAGCTTATTGGATGGGCACCACCGCGTGTCCTCTCACCAACGGTCGTAGCTCTCCCGAGGTACTTCAGATTGTAGCAGAACTCTTCGGCGGCAGAGAAGGTTGACTTTGAGGTAAGGATATATAACCGGATATCAGCCATTATTCTTCCCGGCACATAGGGTGAGGTCCAGCTTTGATAATATCGATCCTCGGGCCGGGAATAAACAGAATTAAGGTGTACTACTTCTTCATTATCCAGGAAATAGCTGCACAAAAATGCAACCATATGCCCCCACCCGCCGCCGTTGTTTCTTAGATCTATTATGACTGCATCGCACTCGGAAAGAAAATTCATTGCCGCAACTGCTGTTGCGCCGGCGTATTTTGGATGGAAGAATATCCTCAGATCAAGATAGCCTACATTCCCGTCCATGATTTCCATACGCTTGAAACCGAAATTCCTGGCTCTTTCTTCAACCACCATCTCCTCAGTCAGATACGCGTCTTCTTCTTTCTGTTCCTTTATTTGCTTGACCCAATCCGGGTCATAGACTACACCAAGGTGTTTATCATCACTCCATTCGGTCAAATCGGCATCCAGCCGTGCGGCGAATTCTCTGACCGACCTTAATTCAGAATACTCACCTCGTTCGTGACTAGCCAAGAGCTGTGTGCTAACTCTTTCACCTATTTCCGGCAAGACATAATTGCTTTCCAGTAATGAACAGATTTTCGTAATAACCTCATCCTGTTCATTCTTGGAGATTACCGCAGCCCCCATTGAGTTAGGTAAGACCACACCCACTAAGGTTAATACCAGTGGGTAAACAACAGTAACTGACATCAACCTAGTTCGCAATTTCTTCATTACATACTCCTTTCCCATTATTCAGACCTGGAATTGAAACCAACATTAGTCAGTATAAATGAAACGTGTTAAGTGTCAATGCAGGGGGCGCAGTATGAGACACGGTACGCCAATCAAGATGTATTGACTTTTTCCGTCTTTACAATATAGTACTGAAAAGATGTGTGAAGATGAGTAAAAAACAGCAAAGCCATATCGACACCTTCAACTTTCAACCGGGGCGCGTGATCGCCGGCAAGTACGAGGTACTCTCACTACTGGGTAGTGGTTGGGAAGGGGAAGTCTATCGCGTTCGCGAACGGAATACCGGCGTCGACCGTGCGGCAAAGGTTTTCTTGCCACAACGCAATAAGCATGACCGGGCTACTAAATTCTATGCACGCAAATTACACAGATTAAGACATTGTTCAATACTGATACAATACCATACACAGGAACGTATTTCATTCCACAGAGAACCAATAACCGTCTTGATATCAGAGTACGTTGAAGGGGAATTACTAAGCAATTTCGTTAAGCGACAACACGGCAAGCGTCTAACTGCTTTTGAAGGACTCCACCTTCTTCATGCACTCACTGCCGGCGTAGAGGAAATACACCGTGCGCGCGAGTACCACGGAGATCTGCACGATGACAACATTATTGTAAAAAGGCAGGGGTTATCATTCAAAGCTAAGGTCGTTGACATGTATAACTGGGGTGCACCCGATGCCGGGAATATCCGCGATGATGTATGCGATCTGATACGTATTTTGTATGACGCCATCGGCGGTTCTCGTTTCTATCACAAACATCCCAAAGAACTAAAGGAAATATGCTGCGGGTTAAAACGTTCACTTATTATTAGAAAATTCCGCACTGCTGGTCATATTCGCCAACACCTGGAGAATATGACATGGTACAGTAATTGACCTACACTACAAATTTATGTCAGGCAAAGAAAAAGCCCCCTTGCGGGGGCTTTTTCTAATGCATGTTATGCACATTATGCAAGTTCGACTTTTGTAGCTTTGTCCCCTTTTGGGGATTGGGTAATCTCAAACTTAACTCTCTCGCCTTCTCTAAGGGTCCGATAACCGTCACCCGCAATGTCTGCGTAGTGCACAAAAACATCACCTGACCCGTCTTCTTTCTCAATGAAACCATACCCTTTCCTACTATCGAACCATTTCACCTTTCCATACACCATATGTTTCTCCTTTCAAGTCTATATTTATTGAGGGGGTTTGCGAATATGCATATTCTGAAGCTCCATCAACAAATCATATGACTCAATGGAATTATAGTCAAACGACTAAATTTGTCAAGAGGGAAATTCGCCTGACTTGTCATGTTGACAAAAATCTGTATATTAATTATACTGCAAAGGTAAATGTTTACTAAAACAACAAGCGGGCAGAAGATCATTCTATTTACAGTTTTATTTACATCCGTCAGTTTCCATAACGTGATAGGAGCTAGAGAAATGAAGACAAGAGAAGAACTAATATTCACCACTGTTGTTTACCCTACCGAATGGTCAGAAACAAATGCTCTGCTCTTGGTCGAGAGTATTCGTGCATTTGCCGGTTCACTTTCTCAAGCTCCAATCTGGTGTTTTGTACCTCAGTATGGCAAGAAACTCACGGCGCAAACCGTAGATAGGCTTTCCAAACTAGATGCCACCTTAATGCCGTATGATATCGAGCTCGAAGTTGCGCGTTTCTTTTTCGCCGCAGATATTCGCGCGGCAGGACTCGCCGAATCCACTGCCACGGCCAAAACCGACCTGCTCGTCTGGCTTAGCTCGAACACCATAATATTGAAAGAACCTCACGCCTTTAAGCTGCGCGATGACAAAAGCCTGGGTTACCGACCGGTTCACCATACCAACGTAGGTTCTGTCTATGACACACCGCTGGATCCTTTCTGGACGCTAGTCTACAAATACTGCAACGTTCCCGATGATCGTATATTTCCTATGGAAACCCATATTGACGGACAAAGACTCCGACCTTACTTCAATGCTGGGATACTAATCACTCGACCCGAACAGAAGCTATTCACAACCTGGCATAACACTTTCTTCAAAGTATATCAAGAACCGGATTTGCAGGATCTGTATAAACAAGACGAACGCTATATGATCTTCATTCACCAAGCATTGCTATCTGGCATCATTCTAAAGATTTTCACGCAGGACGAGATTCAAGAACTGCCTACTACCTATAATTATCCTGTGCACCTATATGAAGAAGATATCACTGCTCATCGTCCATCCAGCATAGAAGAATTAGTCCTTCTGCGTCACGAAGGATTCTACCAGGATCCTACGTGGATAGAGAAAATGCCGGCCCGAGAATTACTCAAGCAGTGGCTCACTGAAAAACTGCCAAAATAGCATAGATTGACAGTCACACACCCATCATTATAATGAATGGAAAAGGAGACATTGTATGCTTCAGAGCAAGAAACACACAGTGATGATCATCACTATGCTGCTTTCAGCACAGTTGCTACACGCACATGATTTGCCTGAAGGATTTGTTAGGCAGGACGATGTAGTATATCCATCCCAATGGGAAAAAGATCTCGAAACTCGAAGACATCCTGACAGCAGTGGTTTACAGACAAACGTCAAGCAACTGGAGGGACAAGCAGGAGGTATAGTCCTTTGCTTTCAATGGACAAACCGAATGGCCGACACCATAAACCACACACCCCAAGATTATGATGAAATCTTCTTTTCCACGAATACCTATCCCACAGGAAGCCTCAATGATTATTTCTTAGAAAATTCCTGTGGTAATTTCTCAATAGCTGGTGACGTAACACAATGGTACACATCTCAGTATAGCTACAACATTTCTGGCCAGTACGATTGGATGGAGGAAGCAGTTCAGTTAGCCGATCCTGACGTCGATTTCTCCCAGTATGATTCTGATGGTGACGGCATCGTCGACATCGCATACCTTCTTCATGCCGGGCCAGCAGGTGAAGAAACCATGAACCCGAATGATCCCTGGTCATGGGCATGGACCGGCGGCGCGAATATTCCAACTAATGACGGCGTTATTGTCGATGCTTATACACTGCAACCAGAAGAGCATGGCGATGGGAGCGTCATGGGCATCGCGGTAACACGTCATGAATCAGGACACATACTCGCCCAATTCCCAGATCTTTATGATTATGACGACAAACTGGATACCACAACTTATTACACACTAAACGATTGGAATGATCATCCCGTTCAGGACTGGTGCGCCATGGGCTACGGCGGATACGGATTATTCTCCTATCGCTATGGTCCAGGACCCGCAGAACATCCCACCCACTACTGTGGGCTTTTTAAAACAATGGTTGGGTGGAACGACCCATTAATCCTCGAGCAGTCTCAACCTGGTGTTACTATATATTCAATCGAAATCCATGATTCTACCAGTCTCTACAAAATACCCATTAACGGTTCACAATGGGAATATTTCCTGATCGAAAACCGATTTTCGCAACATGCGGGGCTTTTTGATCATCTCGATTCTGATTACTCGGCATTCTTCACATTCTTTACACCGGGCCCCAATCCACTGGATGCCGGATTAATCATTACTCATGTCGATGAAGCAATGTCCAATTATAGCTACTGGGGATTCAATAACGGAACGCCCAGCAAGCCTCACTACGGAGAGGTAGTTGAAGATGCTGGCTATGACCCACAAACACCGTGGGACAGCACAGAATTCACCGAGTTCTGGTATCCTTACGAGTGTCAAGTCGGGGCTGCCTTTTGCCAGGAAGACGGACAAACCTCATTTACACCCCACACAACACCAAACAGCAATGGTTATAGTGGGTACAGTGGTATATGGGTCACCAACATCAGCAACTCAGGAGGAATAATGACATTCGACTTCTATACGGAAGCAGATCCACCGGTTTTTGCTGATGTATATCGCTGGCCTGACACAAACTTCACCGGGCCCTATCCTGTATATGCTATTGTCCTCGATACCTTCGGGATACAAACGGATTCGCTTTATTACGCTATCAACAACACCGGTTTTGCACCCGTGGCCAATGACAGTGTTCAAGGTGATACGCAATACTGGTATCATATTGCCCACGTTGCTTCGCTCGGTGACTCCCTAACTTACTACGTAGCGGCCACCGACAGCGTGCTCAACCGTCAGACGTCTGGTTTGTACCGATTCCGCATCGTTGAAACCGGCATAGCAGAATTAATAGCCGGCGTCGAGCCAAATACATTATTCTATTTCCACCAAAACAACCCAAATCCCTTCAATAAATCAACCGTCATCAACTATCAAATCATGACGGCTTCGTTTATCACCCTTAAAGTGTACAACACCATAGGTGAATTGGTAAGGACTCTCATCGAGGATTTTCAAGCCCCCGGAACGTATCAAATGCAGTGGGACGGGAAGGATGCACAAGGCAGGCAACTGGCGCAGGGAACATACTTCTGTTGCCTTCAGGTAAGTGAAGAAATAGAAACTCATCAGATGATTCTCATAAGATAACCACCCATTTATTTGGTGTAGTAAGCAAAAAGGAGTTTAATGTCGAACAACACGAGTCTACCGCAAGATGGAACTGCCGAGATAACAAGACTGAATAATTCGGTTAAGTATCAAACCGATTCAATAGTCAGTCGGGAAATTATAAAAAAGCCAACCGGGACAGTAACGTTATTTGCGTTTGACCAGGAGCAAGGGTTGAGCGAACATACTGCGCCCTTTGACGCACTGGTCTACATTGTCGATGGTGAAGCGGAAATAAATATATCAGGCAAGAAACATTCGCTCAAAACCGGTGAAATGATCATCATGCCGGCAAACAAACCACACGCTCTCAAAGCGCGCCAAAGATTCAAGATGTTGTTGGTGATGATAAAGGAAAAATAAAACACAAAACCACACCTGAACGCTGATAGCACTTAGCCTAAGACTTTCTTCGACACAGATAATCGGCGATTACCGTATTCTTCCTTGACCATAGAAGCCTACTTACTATCAAGATCAAACTTCGGGATAAGCGGATTTTCATACTGTTTCAATGTGATTTTCAGTTTCTTAAAAATCGCAACCAATTCGTCCTGCACTGCAACCTGTTGATTTCTAAACCTCGCCGACTAGGCTCCGTATCGACATATCGATACATGTACATATGTGCATATGTCGAAGGGAACCGGGCCACGAACGTAGACGCCCTCTATCTTATAGAAACATCGATATTGCCAATACTAGAATGACCGTTCCTATGATGTCGCCCAAGCTTGTCACAAGAGGAATCACTGAATTAGAAGGATCGACCCTGACCTTATATGACAACGACGCAGTTACGAAATCGAGTGCAAAAACAATCAGGGTTATGATCAAAATCGCGAATACATTGATGAAAAGAAGGGGCATAAATGGTACAAGTGGAATATTAAAAATATCGGCTCCAAACTTGGTGATCACGGTAACGATCGGCGCGATCACAAGCGCCAGGGTAATCGCTCCAATGAAATTCTTGATCACATAGTCATTCATGCGGTACGGTTTAAGATATCCGAGATGGAGTCCGGAAGAAAAACGTGCGCCAAAGATGCCGCCAATACTCCCGGCCTTAGCAATGATCTGTGGAACAAGTATCAACAGGCCTGGAATAAGAAAGAATTTCTCATATTGCCAGTGCAGGTAGATTCCGGCCAGAACACCCAGTACGGTACATAAGAAGAGTATTAGAATGCTCTGTTTAAGGATGTTCAGAAGTTTGTATCGGGCGGGAATGCGCCTGATGATCAGGGGCACGACGGGCAGCATTAAGAGACTCCATGCATCATTGATTTTCAGTCTCAAGACAATATCGGCTGCAATGAACACCACAGCAACGGTTATGACGTCCCCTACCATACCGATAATAGGTGCTACAATATTGTCCGGGTCCAAACGCCGGTTGAAAGCGAAATAAGTCAGGGTCACGGTGAAAGGGATGAGTACAAGAGAAGCCATTGCCGAAGCCAAGATCGCGATCAAGAGCAGGTTCACCAGAGGTATACTCGGCAGACCAAAAATCTGGCACGCCAAGCGTGCGCACAATCCGATGATAATTGAAACCGCGAGTGAGAGTGAAAATGCAGCCCCGATATTACTCAGGTTAAACCTATTGAGAGAAAATCGTTTGCCGACAAGACCAAGATGAAGCGATGTCGATATCCTCGAACCAAGGGCAGCACCGATGTTTCCCCTCAAGCCCATAATTGCGGGCACCAGGATTATCAAACCGGGAATTAGATCGAGTCTCTGGTGCATCTTACCGAGTATCGAACCCGCGAAGAGCTCACCCAGCGAGGTAAGAATCACTACGGGCGTCGCCTGGAGCAAGATGTCGTATATTACGCGTCTACTTCTTCGCTTCCTTTTTCGTGCCTTTGACATATTCCTGCATCTTCCGTATTGCTGCGTCGTTTCCTTCAACGATCAAGATATCACCACTTTGTACTTTTTTTGATTCCGGAGGATCAAGCATCCAGTCATCACCGCGCCGCACGGCTATTGTTCTAAAACCGCATTTGGGATCGATGTCAATCTCATCGAGTTTTTTGCCATCCAGCTCTGATTCAGGTCCAACCTCATGCCTCGTTATTCTAATATCCTTGCGCGAGTAGGCTATTTTAATGATCGGATGGACTCCGACATTCCTGATCGCTATTTCAATGAGATCATCGATACCATCAGATATTTCCTTGACGGCAACTCCGATCTGCAGTATGTTGGCGATTTGGGGTATATCCTCTTTTGCGGATCTCGATAAGCGAGCAACCATCAAAGCTTCTTTCCTAAGCTGGTAATCCAATTCCCTTATCTCGACTTTAACCCGAAAAGCTTCTTGGGCAAGTTCCAGATTATCTTCCAGCACGGCGGCATACCCAAGATCGACTATCAACTGACTATACTTCCGCAATAGAATCAAAATCTCCTTTAGGTTCTTTGTCTTGGCCATTTTACCTCCTGCTCACAAAGTAAATACCTTTTTAAACCCCGTGTCAACGAACGCGCTACCCACTAGGGCCTATGCCTTTTCCTCATATATTCCTTCCAATTGTGATAAGGATCATAGACTCGGTGAGGGTCAAGCCAACCTGCTTTACCCCTGCGCGTTTTCGTGTAGTATTCATAAATAAATGTCGGTTTGCTTGATCTCTTTAATATTTCAAGATTCTCCGCAATCACGCCGCTATTATCTTGCCATATGATGATTGCCGAAGCGCATGCTTCGATCATGTTTTTTTCTCTCTCGGTCACGTGTGTGCCGTATTGCTTTGTCTTCCATTCGCCCGCGTTATACCTAAT
>JBAUFP010000103.1:0-1735 GCA_049679205.1 bacterium
TGTTGATAGAATGTATGATGCTGGAATGCACGATGTTGTCTGGGTTGCCAGAGATTCGGCGGGTGCACGATTCCCTGCTGGGCTATATTTCTGCGTCTTAAATGTCGGCTCTTACCGTGTTACGAAAAAAATGCTGTTGCTGAATTGATTGAGCAGCAGGTAGACTGCGGAAACGTAGAGCATGGGGCGACAATACAACAGATCCAAGATACATGGTTCATGATACAGAATCGACAGATCCGAATTTCGAAAAGCCAATTGCGTTCGCTTCGCGAACCGATTACAGTGATGTTATTAATCAAAGAATCAACACGCTATATTTTGTTAGCTTTTGCGGACATCTTCGCAACTGCGTTCTTGCCCAGTTCAAAAGCCTGTTTCAACATTTCAGGCTTTTCGCGGATTTTCCCCTTCTTGTAGCAAGACGGAACGCAAATATCACCCAAGTAGCTGCCTCTCAAAGTATCGATTGTACTCTTCATTGGTTCGGTTACCAATTTGCTATAATCATTATCATCTCGGCCAAAAGTACATAAGAATATGTGACCTTTGCCTGTAAAGCTCTCAACGTAATTTGGATTATTAAAGTATGAAGATAGACGGTCAATGAAACATTTCATTTGTGCGGACACACCTGCCCAGTAGATAGGTGTTGACCATACTATGATGTCAGAAACCAGGAAGCTCTTCAGTATTTTTGGCATATCGTCGTCTGCTCGTGAGTCATCTCGGGCGCGGCTGTTGCCAGCTACTTCACCTATAGGACGGATCATAAAATCGTCGAGGTAGATCTTTTTTGTTTCGGCGCCTGCTTGTTGCGCTCCATTCAGTACTGCATCGGCAAGAATATCCGAATTCCCACCTTTCCTAGGGCTGCCGATCAATGCCAGAACTTTCATACAATCAATAATATTGTCTTGCATATGAATGTCAACATTTGAAGAACAATATCGAATTTCGAAAAGCGTACTGCGAAGACGGCGATGCTGCATATCTTTATACTTAAAGTCATTATGTGATTATTGGAAAGCCTTGGAGTCAATTTTCAATATCTAGCTGTCGGAATCACTACGGTTAAAAATATGCAACTTTGCGACGATCCGTGCGTATTACATAATACGAAGAGTGTTCTGACTGAAATATAGTTGTTGTTTAGTAAGATATGTGAGTGCTTTACTGGACCTGAATTGTATGTACAATTCTGATTATACTGATGAGAGGAGGTATGCTTTGAAACCCGGAATTCATTTGTCCTTCATCATTGTCTTGGCATTATTATCAACCGCTCTTATTTCAGCAAAGGAACAGCCAATCCCGGTTATCAATGCCACGCGTGTCAATGAAGAGATGGCCGTAGATGGCTATTTGAACGAATCGGTGTGGCAGGGACAAGGTTATTCCGCGCTTGTCCAGAAGGAGCCGGTTGAAGGTGCGGAGCCAACCGAGGCAACAAGTGTCTGGATCGCATATAGTGAACAAGGTATTTACGCTGCCGCGAAATGCTATTATTCAGACTCCAGTTCTTGCACCGGAGGGATTGCCAGGAGAGATGAGGTAGTCCAATCTGATCGGTTCTGGTTCTGGATTGATCCCAACAAGAGTGGACATGGTGCGTTTGGTTTTGTGGTAAATCCCGATGGTTCGATTATTGACGGAAAGTTTCACCAGGATATTTATTGGGATGATAGCTGGGATGGAGTCTGGGAGGCTGCGGCAAAGAAGCACGGAGATTATT
>JBAUFP010000104.1:0-12590 GCA_049679205.1 bacterium
GCATACTACCGTATCTGCATCAGGTCGTTGACACCCAAGAAGACATACGTATAATTAGCCATGCTCGTGTTGACGTTGGCGCTTTTTCTCATGCCGCCCAATCCGTATGTGGAATTGGAAAAAAGACCGATGCCTCCAAAATATCCGGAATTAATGAATGCAGGTATCACCCGTTTGCCAAAGCCTGTGGGTGAAAAAAAGGCTTTGGTTTTACTCGTTGATTTTCAGGATAACCAGCATCAATATGCAAGTGCCGCGTTTGATTCGCTTATTTACCACGACAATGTGTCTTCCTTGAGGGACTATTACCGGGAAGTATCATATAATAGATTCACAATAAGCCAATTAAGCGAAGTCACATCGTGGTTCAGGGCACCGCGAGATTATTCCTATTATGTTGGCGATTCATTCGGGTTTTATCCTGGTATGTTCCCGCAGAATGCACAGGGCATGGTCTGGGCAGCGTGCAGTCTTGCTGATCCGACCACTGATTTCGCTCAGTATGATGAAGACGGAAATGATACGGTTGATGTAGTATTCGTGGTTCATTCTGGCCCGGGTGCGGAAGAGGGCTTCCCCGGCTATACCGAACATGTCTGGTCACATCAATGGCAATTGTCAAACACCGGGACCGGTTGTCCAGGCGCCTACCTGACCGACGATGGCGTATATGTTGACTATTACTCAATGGAGCCAGAGAGATTTGAGCAATATACCGGCCGCATCACGGTTGGAGTCTTTGCTCATGAATTTGGACATATCCTGGGGCTGCCTGATCTGTATGATACAGATTATTCAACGTATGGTATTGGAGCTTTTGGTTTGATGGGAGCCGGGTCCTGGGGTAGACCGAGTGAACGAAACCTTCCTGGTTCAATGCCGGCCCATTTGTGCGCCTGGTCAAAATACCAGCTCGGGTTTATGACGCCGATCGAGGTTGACCGCATCGGCATGTCAAAGCTTGAGAATCAGAGCCTTCCTTGTGCGTGTTTCAGCGCGGTTGCCTATCGCTTGCTCGATGACCCGGGCGGTCCGGATTGGGATTACCCGGGCACGACCGGCGAGTACTTCATGGTTGAGAATAGATTTCGCCGGGGTTATGATGGAAGTCTGCCTGGAGACGGATTCCTGATACTACACATTGATGATTCACGGGTGAGTAACAGCGACGAGAATCATCCACTGGTCGGTGTGATTCAGGCGGATGGCGACGCGGGTTTCCTATTGAGTGATCTGGGCGGCGCAGGTGATCTGTGGAAAGACCGTTCATACGGCTTTGGCGATACGTCGCGACCGGCAAGTCTTGACTATGCCGGAAACCCGACTGGAGTCTGGGTATATAATATCAGCCCGGCCGACTCAGTGATGAGCGCTTCGTTTTGGGTGACGCCGGTTCTGTTGGGCAGGATATACTCTCTACCCAATCCTTACCGAGCAGACCGTGAACCTTCTTGGGGTCAAAAGGTGATTATTTCCTACGTGCCCTCGGATACTCTTGAACTCGCTACTCAGTTTCCCGAGTTCAAGGTGAGTATTTATAACATTGCGGCGGAAAGAATACGCGTGCTTGATTCCGAGCCATACGAGGTCGACCGTTTCGCGCGCCGGGCATTTTGGGATCTCAGGAATGAGAAGAATGATGATGTTGTGAGTGGTATGTACCTCTACGTTATCGAAACACGGGGTGAGAAGGTGGAAAGAAGAACTGGCCGCCTGACGATAATCAGGTGATTATCATGAGTACATTGAACATAAGATGGTGGATCTGGGGGGTCAATCAATAAAATGAACATTCGGGGATCGTATCCGCGTGACATTGGCGCAATTGCTACGATATTCATTGTGCTCATCCTTTTCCTGGCTGGGTTCAACCTATATATTAATTTTCAGTTCAGGAGTGAATTCGATAATTACGACCATGACAACGTAATGGCGATCGCTAATGTATGCCGGGGGTATTTGAACCGGGGCTACCGCCAACAGGAATTGGAATTTCTTTTAAAGAATCTGAGTCAAGCATTTAATCTTGATCATCTGGTTGTTACCGATACTTTGAGTCATCGGATCTACGATTCACGGATGCACCTGCATGTGCCATTTCAAATATCCGGTTCTGACTATTTGAGCCGATTTGAACGGTTACCCCGTCCCCAGGAAATGATCCAGAATGACGATGATTTTGTTTTCCGGAGCATGGATCCTGCTCTCTATATATATGTATCACTCGCCCCAGCTTATTCAACGGTATTTGGGGATATTTTCCGCTGGCATATTTTTTACATTACGATCTCCCTTGTCTTTACGGGTTTTTTAGGAGTTTTCTTGCTGCGCAATCTATTCCTACCCATGCGTTACGTAACGAATCTGGCGCAGGATTTTGGCATCGAGATGAAGAAAGAGGATTTTGTGTCGGCGACTTTTAGTGAGGTATACAAGAAGCTGAAACTGCGGGAACAGATGCTGGTTGAATTTTCCTCGTATATTGCGCATGAATTCAGAAATTCACTGGGTGCAATAATAGGCCTGGCACGTTTGGTCGAAAAAGGGAAAAAGCCGGGTGCCGATATCGTCAAGGAGTGCCGGAGCATGGAAGAGCTGATTGCGCGCATACTGGAATATTCGAAGCCGCTCAAACTAAACATTACGAGCGTTGATTTGAACAAAGTACTGGAAGATGCGCTTGCCAAGGCATCCATACCCAAGCGCATTCAAGTATTACACAAAAGCTTGTCAAAGATTGCTCTCATAAAAGGCGACCATGAGCTGCTTTGCGCGGCCGTCGCCAATCTGCTGAAGAACGCAAAGGAAGCAATCAAGGGTAAAGGATCCATTGAGCTGGAGACCGGCGAAGCCGATGATTTTGTGTTTGTTGTTGTTGGGGATGATGGTGCCGGGATCGACAGTCAGGAGACAGATATGATTTTCAATCCTTTCTTTTCCAGGAAGGCAGATGGTATGGGTCTGGGACTCGCCTATGTCAGGAGAATTCTTGAGGAACATAATGGCCGTATTGAGGTCGTTTCAAAGAAGAATAAAGGCTCCACGTTCACGCTGAAATTTCCCAAGTTTCATAAATGATCGTTTATTTCTTGATTTCAGACGGAAAATGGATATAGTAGGGCAAAGGAGTATTGATGAATCAATTTACCGGGCGTATTGTTGATGATCTAAAATCGAAAAGAGTCGACTACGGAGATGTGAGAATCGTGGTGCGTGAATCCGAAGCGATCGTGGTCAAGAATGGTATAATCGAAGCGATAACGCATTCGTCAGACATCGGGTTTGGCGTTCGGGTTTTGAAGAATTCAGCCTGGGGTTTTGCGTCATCGAATGAGATCAAGAAGAATGTTGCGGATAAGGTTATCAGAAATGCCTTGAGCATTGCCCGAGCGTCGGAGCGCGTCAAGTCTAAGGATATCACCTTGACTCCTGTAGCATCACAAAAAGGCAGCTACCGCACAGAAGTGGAAATTGATCCGATGAAGGTGTCGCTCGACGATAAAATCGATTTATTATTATCTTGTGACAAGACGATGCGCAAACAGAAACAGGTTAAAGTGAGTGAAGCTCAGTTGAGATTCTATAAAACAACTGTGCATTTTGCATCGACCGACGATTCGTTTATCACTCAAGATTTTGTTTATTCGGGCGGAAATATTAAAGTATACGCCATGGATAAAGGCGAGCTCCAATCACGCTCCTATGGTGATT
The DNA here is from genome assembly GCA_049679205.1 of bacterium. Taxonomy (GTDB): domain Bacteria; phylum Hydrothermota; class Tepidihabitantia; order SM23-42; family SM23-42; genus SM23-42. The sequence goes on from JBAUFP010000104.1 coordinate 3,712, forward strand.
ACGGACAAAAGGGATATGAGTTTGTGAACAATCTGGACTTCAAGACACATGCGCCGAGGATAGCCGATGAGGTGGCAATGCTGTTAGCGGCAGAACAATGTCCGGAGCAGCAGACAACCGTTATCCTGGATGGTCATCAGATGGTATTACAGGTCCATGAATCATGTGGTCACCCAACCGAACTCGATCGGGTACTGGGCACGGAAGCTTCGTATGCCGGCACCAGTTTCATGACTATTGATAAGCTGAACAATCTCCGGTATGGTTCAGATACCGTGAGTATTGTTGCTGATGCTACCGTGCCGGGTGGTCTTGGTACTTTTGGCTGGGATGATGAAGGGGTCCCGGGACAGCGCGTCTATTTGATCAAAAAAGGAATGTTTGTTGGATACTTGAGCTCGCGTGAGACAGCAGGTATTGTCGGCACCAGTTCAACTGGCGCGATGCGCGCGGATGGTTGGAACCGAATTCCTTTGATCCGCATGACCAATATCAATCTCGAGCCAGGTACCTGGAAATTTGATGACCTGATTGCCGATACTGAGGAGGGGTTTTTCATGGCTACGAACAAGTCATGGTCAATAGATGACAAGCGGTTGAATTTTCAGTTTGGTTGCGAGTTTGCGAAGAAGATCGAAAAGGGCAAATTAACAAAGGTGTACAAGAATCCGACCTATGCTGGTATAACACCGGAATTCTGGAAGAACTGTGATGCGATAGCTAACAAAGATTCTTGGCGTATGCGCGGAACGCCAAATTGCGGCAAGGGTGAGCCTGGTCAGACCATGTTTGTTGGTCATGGTACTGCACCGGCACGATTTCGCAAACTGCAGATCGGAATTGCCAAGTGACCGGAAGTAACATCCTTCTGTGTTATTAACAGACAAAGTGCTTCTAAACTCAGTGCATGATGGTTATTCGAGGATAGTTTGAAAAAAACATCGCGAACTAAACAACATTATCCACAACTATCAATCTTGATTTTCTTGTCCATGATTGTCTTTTTCTCGTGCGCTTATTTTAATACGGTCTATAACGCAAAAAACTACTACCGTCAGGGTAAGAAAACAGTTGTGCATGATACGCTGATGATTGACTCGGAAAATTTTGACAAGGCAATAGAGAAATCGACTGCGATAATCGTCAAACACCCTGATTCACGCTGGATTGATGATGCCCTATTCATAATGGGCGCTTCTTACCACTATAAAGGAGATTATTCCCGCAGCCTGGAAAAGCTCGACTTTTTGATTCTCAATTATCCGGAATCGGGTTTTTACCATGAGGCTCAATACCTTGTTGGGCTCGCGAATTACCGGTTGAAGAAGTACGGCTCGGCGATTGTTGCGCTGGAACAAGTGATGCAGTCAAGGAAATTCAAGAAGCGAGCACTGATTGCACTGCTTTACGTGTACTATGCAGATGGCAGTCATGATCGCCTGTACGAAGTGGCTGATACATTGTTGAAAGGTTCATTGAAATACGATGAGCGGCGTACTGTATTGAGATTTGTGGGTATGGCACAGTTCACTGAGGAAAGGTATGCGAATGCGCTCGAAACGTCCAAGCGCTTGCTGGATATAACCCGGGATGAAGCGGGCCGTCGAGAGTTGAAGTTGCGCATCGCCGAGATCTATATGGAGATCGGTGAGTATGAACTCTGCCGGAATTTTGTCGAGGGCGAAGTGGAACCGGAATTCCGGGACCTGCTTGCTGATCTTTGTATGGTAACAGGAAATGTCGAAGATGCCAAGGAGATATATATTGAGCTAACGCTACATCGACAGGCTGATGTATCTGCTGAGGCATATTTTGAGCTCGCGCAGATGTATGAGCAAACAGACAGCATTGACCTGGCAGTCGCCCATTATGACTCGGCATTGGTGAAATCACCCAATAGTGAGTACGGCTTGAAAGCCAGGAAGAGTTCGGATGTACTCAAACGAATTCAGAGTCTGACCACGGATACCGAAGATGCGGTGCGTGCGCAGTTTCTTCTTGCCGAGATATACTTTGCGGATCTTGATGATCTCCCCAAGGCACTTGAGGGATATCAGAAGGTGTATCGCGAACATCCGGACAGCAAATGGGCACCCAAGGCGCTCTATGCACATTTTTGGATTGCCCGGAATGTTGTTGAAGATGATACCCTAGCCGCGCGCCTTGCCCGGGTTCTGATCAGTGACTACCCGCGCACCGAATACGCAATGAGCGCAAGAAATATGCTTGAAGAAACAAGGGGCGAGCCGGGCGCAAATGAATAAATGCCGCAGCCTATGATTTCCCGAAGCCTGAAGATTATCCGCAAGATTCAGTACACATCAAATACATTCGGTCTGGAATTCCGTTATCCGGGAATTCAACCGGTGCCCGGACAATTCTTTCAAGTCCAGGTTGATGAAGGTGTTGATCCATTTCTCAACCGGCCGATCAGTGTTGCGAGTTACAAGGGTTCACGTTTGCTTCTGGTTGTTAAGGTCGTCGGGCGGGGCACAAGGATGTTGAGCTCGAAGAACCCGGGTGATAGGATTACCCTGTTCGGTCCTTTTGGCAAGAGGACGGGGTTCAGGAAGAAGAGGACCCTGCTGGTCGCCGGGGGTATTGGAATTGCGCCACTCCATTTTCTCGCTGAATACTTGTCCAATAATAAGACTCCCTTTGACCTGCTTTATGGCGTACGGAGCAAGGAGGACTTTATCCTGAGAAAAGAAGTGACGAGGATGGCGGATAAATCAATTTATGTTGCCGAGCATGGACTTAGAAAAAAAGAAACTGTTATTTCGGCAATCAGAAGAATGTCCCTCGATGGTTATCAGTCCGTCTATGCATGCGGCCCCCGGGCGATGCTGATCGAATTACAGAGACTAAATCTATCATTATCGGTCTATGCTTTTTGTGAAGATTTTCTCGGCTGCGGTTGTGGTTTATGTCTTGGATGTGCGATCATGTACCGGGGTGAGTACAAGAGGATTTGTGTTGACGGACCGATCCTCGAATTGGGGGCGATAGATTTTGAAGTGTAAGATATTTGGTTTAGAATTCAAGAATCCCGTGTTCCTTGCTTCGGGGACTTTCGAATACGGTTTGATTTATAAAGAAGTCACCAATAAGGTGGGCGCTATTTTCACAAAAGGTATTACCCTGGAGCCTAGAGCGGGCAACCCTCCGCCCAGAATATATGAGACAGCGTGCGGGCTTATCAACTCGGTCGGCCTTGAAAATCCTGGGGTCAGGGTTTTCTCGAGGGAAGTGTTGCCTCAGATGCGCGCGTTGAAAACCAGAATCTTCGTTAATGTTGCAGGTTTCGCACCCGAAGACTTTGTTGAGATTGTCCGTGAGCTCGGGACACGAGTCGACGGATTCGAATTGAATGTTTCGTGCCCCAATGTAAAGCAGGGCGGTGTTGCGTTTGGCCGTGATCCTGATATCTGTGCCCAGGTTGTTGCCAGTGTACGACAGGCAACAAAGCTTCCAGTGGTCGTGAAGCTGACCGCAAATTTCTGCGATCCGCTAATTGTTGGGCAGCGATGTGTTGACGCGGGTGCCGATGGTATTTCGCTGATAAATACATTACACGCGGTAGCGTTTGACACAAGTAATAAGAAGTTATTGATCACGGGTGGTCTCTCGGGCCCGGCGATCAAACCCTTTGCTCTATTCTGCGTTAACCGGTTGAAGGATTTGGGCGTGCCGCTCATCGGGATGGGTGGTATCATGACGGGCCGGGATGCCTATGAGTTTCTGCTTGCCGGGGCTTCGGCAGTTTCGATCGGATCAGCGACCCTACGCGACCCCTATGCCCCATTACGCGTAATCAAGGAGCTTGAGAAGTATACGGGATGACATTCGTATTCGTAAATCGTACTTCGTATTCGTGGGGCAAATCACGTTTGTTTAGCGGTAGTGGGGTTTGGTTTCGATCTACGAAACACGAATACGATTTACGAAACCGAATCGCTTTTCGGAACCGGTAACCGAAACCGATATGAAGAAGGGGGTTTGATGAAAGGTGAGTTGATCGTATCTCTGGATATGACCGAAATTGCACAGATAAAATCATTAGTCGAGAAATTGGATTCACGTGTGGGATACTACAAGATCGGGGCCATTCCCTTTACCTTCTTTGGTCCGGAAATCATCGCCTATTTAAAAGAAAAAGAGAAAAAAGTTATGCTCGACCTGAAGTACCATGACATACCCAATACAGTTGCTCATGCCTGTGAAGGAGCACTGAATATGGGTGTCGATCTGATAACGGTGCATGCAAGCGGTGGTTTCTCGATGCTTGAGGAGGCCGTGAAGGCGATCCTCATGGGTTCAGGGAGAGGCGATTCAGAGAAGCCAAAACTGCTGGGTATCACGGTGCTGACCAGTATTGATGAAGCTTATTTCAGTGACTTATTTGGCAACGTGCAGAGGACTCTTGCCGAGCAGGTTATCTTTTTGGCTCAACTGGCGCGCAGCGCCGGACTCGATGGTGTTGTGGCGTCCCCTCGGGAGATCGTACCAATTCGGCAGTGTTGTGGTGAGGATTTCTTGATTGTTACCCCGGGCATAAGGCCTGCGCAAAACGATGTCGCGCAGGATGATCAAGCGAGAACCATGACACCTGAGCAAGCGATCAGGTCCGGTGCTGATTATATAGTTGTCGGCCGTCCGATCGTAAGGGCAGATGACCCGGTTGCGTCTGTTGAGGCAATACTGAAGGAGATAGAAGATGGATATCGAGCGTGTACTTAAGGATCTGAAGGTTCTACAAGAAGGGCATTTTCTGCTTAATTCGGGTTTACACAGTGGGTACTATTTCCAAAAATTCAGAATTCTTGAAAACCCGGATGCTACATCATGCCTGTGTAAAATTGTTGTCGAAGAGTTCCAGGACAAAAATGTGGAATGGGTAATAGGTCCTACTACGGGTGGCATCATAATCGCTTTCGAGGTTGCACGCCAGCTCCGTGTGAAATCCGGATTTGCCGAAGAGCGTGGCGGTAAACGAGTCGTGGGGCGCGGTTTTGACATAGCGGGTAAGCGAGTACTGTTAGTCGATGATGTTATGACCACGGGTAAGTCATTGATCCAGACTGTCGAAGCGATCCGTGAAAAGGGTGGTGAGGTTGTTGGCGTGGCCGTTCTCATTGACCGCGCAGAAAAAGAGCTGCCGTTCACCCCTTTTGCCGTCTATAAGACCGTGGTTGAGAATTTTGATCCAGAGAAGTGCCCTTTGTGCAGGAGCGGCGTGCAGCTGCGAAAATTAGGTGGGACGTAAAATCATAATATAATAGGGTTACAATCTCCAAAAGCCCAGACCAGCAAGGAGGGCCAGTCCCACCCCTGCAATAATCGCCCCGAGCCAGCCCAACAGGCATAAGCTCGTTACGATAACTCCCGCAATAAGAACACCGATTGCAATGATCAACAAAGATTTCTTGAAATCGAGTCCGAATAAGAAGGCAATCAGGGCACCGGTCCAGGCACCAGTACCCGGCAATGGAATTGCCACAAAGGCCATGAGTCCGATCTCCTCGTACTTCTCTATCATCTTACTACCTTTCTTTCTTGTCCTTTCGAAAAGCCAGGTGAAGAATTTGTCGAAGATGCGGAGCTTGGACAGTAGTCTTACCACCGGGCCCAGCAACCACAGAATGATTGGTGCCGGAATGATATTGCCAATGTAAGCGATGAGAAAAGCTTTGGGCCAGTTGATATTAAATACGTTGATGGCCAGAGGCAGGGCACCGCGTAGCTCAATGATCGGCAGCATAGATGTCAGGAATACCGTCAGCTCTGGAGAGAGTCCTTTCGCGACAAGATCTTGAGGATTCATGTGATGCCTCGGCGCCGGCGTATGATCCAGTCAATCATAAGTGATATGAGCACGACAAAATATGTGATCGGTGAATCGAGGCTTAGTATTCTACTCTCTTTTTTCGTGGCGGTTTCAGGTACGGCAATGGTCTCGAGCTCCTCCAACAGATGAAACACGCCGCCGGTTGCTGCGGATAATCTATGGAGTAGTTCTCGGTTGAGCCGGTGTTCACTTTCTGCGGAGCGGGATGACACATTGATATTAAGAAGGTTACTACTGAGTTTCTCGCCGTGTAGTTTACCCTGCGTTGAGATTTGTTGCTGTCCTTTCTTTTCGGCGACAAAACTCGCCTCGTACTGACCCATTCTTGTTTCATAAAAGGGTATCTTGTTGTCATCGATCACGAGAAAGAAATCGCCGCCGCCAAGGGGCCGGAAATTCCGGTCATAACTTTGGAGGGCTAGATGTACGGTTTCGCCCAGAGCATAATCTCTGTCCTTTGCGTTGAGTAGAAGACGCTGGTACTCACCCGTGGGTGATACAAATCGTATCATATCACCCAATAAGTTGTAAAGGAACGCATCACCCTTGAGCCCGCTCCGGAGAAAATGCCAGGGACCAAGGTCAACGACGCAGAGCTGGAACACCTTACCGCGGCCTTGCGTGCGGTAGCCAATAAGCGGTAGATTGCCAGCTCGTGCGATGATCACTGCGTCCTCTTTGGCAGTCACTACGCGGTTGATATTCTTAACCGGCGGGTTTTTGTTTTCAACGAGCACTGAAAATGGTTCGGTGATTTCGAGTTGGTACGTGTCGTGCAGAGTGCCCTCTGCAACACTAATGGGCATAACCTCCAGCCACGCCGTGCTGATACCACGGAGGGTGCCGCTCAATACGATTCCTGTGCCGCTGCTTACTCTGTCGGGTATGTTGCGCCAGGGTAGTTCTTCGAGATTGACATTATCAAAGATCAGTATGTCAAAATCCACAAGATCGGGCAAGCTTGTCAAGGCAATGCTGTGTTCGATGTCCTGATACTTATTTGAACTCAGACGAGCGATTGGCAAAAGCGATAAGTCAGCATCCTCCTGTATTGATCTTAGAATGAATTTGGTGTTAAACGAAATGTGGTCGGTGTAGTATAGGACTTTGGTTTTGTCTTCGAGGATGTTGAGAGAGAATACGTATACATTATCGTCATATGACATTTCATTCGACTGCGGTGGGACGTGTAGTCTCAATTGCACGGTGCCTGGTTCAGGAGCAAGGTATGTGAATGCTATTGTGTTCCGGGCGGGAATGTCGCTGAGTGGTAGAGATTGAGCTGCTATTTTCTCGCCCTTGGCCGAGTGCAGCATTAGGTCAGCCATACCAGTCTGGAAGCCTCCGGTTTCGACTATTGCGTCGATTTTTACCGAGTCTCCTCGATAGGCGTATTTCGGGTAGGCTACATCGATAATTGCCACGTCACGCGGCTTTTCTTCACCAATGCCGTAAGTGTATACCGGCGTGTTGAATTCTCCGACTGAGGATAATGGCGAACTCCCGTAATTATGATTGCCATCAGTTATGAGGATGATAAACGCGGGCTCGCGCCGGTTGGCCTGTTCGATTGCTCCCTTGAGGTCGGTGTAGGTGCCTAAATCTTGAGGTTGTTCTGTGGTTAAAAGACTGTCACAAGAAAAAAACAATTCATGTGGAAAACCGATATCTGACGCCCGGCTGAGGATATCTGCATGATGCGTTTTCATACTCATTGAGTAGTCGACGATTACGATTGGGATATTTTGCGGTACTTCAGTTTCCATCCGTATGGTAACATTGGTTATCAGTAGAAACAGCAGCGCTATCGTTACGACACGCAGGACGAGTTGCACTGGTCGTTTTAAATATAACAAAACAATGAGGACGAGTGCGGCCGAGCTAATCAATAAGGCGGTCAATGTCTATTTCCCCTTTTTCCAGCCGTATGATGTTATCAGCACCGACCTTAACCGTTCCCTTGCCTGAATAGTCGCCGGCAATGAGTTGTACATCAAAGACCAGAGAATCCCGAACATCAAAGGTGAATTCGCCCTTCTTGACCAGTGCGATGGCGATAAGGTTCATTCTTTCGAGCAATGCCAACCCGTTATTGACTGGTGTTTCACCGATCAGGGCTTTGCCTTTCAGGACTATCGGCCGGTACACGGTGTCCGGAGTGATTGAGGTGATGAAGGGCGGCGTCTGGTTACCGCTGATGTCACGTGCATGCTTGAGATACAGATAATAAGTGGTGTCGAATCCCAGGGATTCGCCGGCCGTTTCCGGGATGAATCTTACGTATCTAGAATTAACCCAAACGGGAATGAATTTCTTCTCGGGGATTATTGAGAATGCAAGCGACAGTGTATCCAAAGCCTCGGTAAAATTCAAAAAAAACTCTTGCGTGTTTCGACCTTGCGAATAACCAGTGAGCCACGGGGCAACTGTGTCGGGAAATGTGGATCCTTGGAAAAGGCTTTTGAAATTCCCTTTGTTCTCAGCTTCGTCAAACACCACACCACTGATGTCGTATGTGACGTTTTTCATGGGTTTGGTGATCAAGACAATTTCCGAGGCCGACAATGACGGATATAGCTGTAAAACAGTCAGTGTGTCTTGGGCAGATGTCACGCGTACGCTATCAGTAGCCAGAGCAGATGTATCAATCTTCTCGCTGAATGATAGCTGGATCTGTCGTGTGTTGAGCACATCGACTCTTATGAGTTTTGGATTGAGGCGGTCCTTGGCTATGGGAGGCGCTTTATGGGCGCAGGCTAATATGAGTAGCATGAGAATGAGTGTGATTCGTTCGTGCATGGCAAATTCTATGCTGATTGGCCTGAAAGTCAACAACTACCAGATAGTCGAAGGGTTGGGGTTAGGATGCTGGATGGAAATCGTAATGGTGGTTCGTATTCGTGAGAAAGATGGTAATCGAGAACTACCCGGGAAGCATCATGTAGTTGTTTGATTCATCAAACAATGCCCGATGAATCGTCAACAGAGCCTGATAAATCAGGCAACTACCTAGAGAATTGTCCTTGGGAAA